>DATIUK010000201.1:0-5189 GCA_035466885.1 Casimicrobiaceae bacterium | reverse complement strand
GTGATGGCGTCGGCGCAGCGGATCGGCCTCACCAAGATCGGCATCGTCGGCAGCGAGCAGTTCATCGAGTAGGTCGCGCCCGCGCATCGTCCGGAACGGGAGTCAAACCACATGGATTTCGCACGCCAGCAAAGGGATCCGACACGGCACCTGGTCGGGATCACGTTCGTCGTGCTGCTGCACGTACTGGTCGTCTACGCGCTGGTGAGCGGCCTCGCGCGCAAGGCGGTCGAGGTGATCAAGAAGCCGATCGAGGCCAAGATCGTCGAGGAAATCAAGGCGCCGCCGCCGCCGCCGCCGCCGCCGAAGCAGGTGCAGCAGCAGCCGCAGCGGGTCGAGGCCGTGCAGCAGCCGTACGTGCCGCCGCCGGACATCCCGGTGGCGACGACGCAGACGGGGCCGACGATCTCGGCGGTCACCAGCGAAGCGCCGACGCAGCCCTACGTTATCGCGCCGCCGGCGCCCACCGTCGTCGCGCCGCCGCCGCCGGCGCCGAAGCCGGCGGTGCGCCGCGGCATCGCGCGCCTGTCCGGCGACGACCCCTCCTATCCGCGCGAGGCGATCAAGGCCGGCGTGGCCAAGGGGCACGTCGTCGTGCGGCTGCAGATCGACGAAAAGGGCAACGTCATCGACGTCAACTTCGTGAAGTCGGACCCCCCGCGGGTGTTCGATCGCGCCGTGTCCGCCGTCGTCAAGGAATGGAAGTTCCACGCCGAGGGCGAGAAGTACGTCGCCGAGGTGGAGTTCAACTTCACGCTGAAGGACGAGTGACCGCCGGAACCGGCGTCGCTGTTCGCAACATCCTCGCGGCCGCCGGACAGGCGGCCGCGGCGTTTCCGGGGTGGTGTCACGCCGCAGCGCCAGCCTGCGCCGCGTCAGTCCTCGCGCAGCGCCCAGGCCGCTCCCGCCAGCGCCAGCGAGCCGAGGAGCGCAATGCCGGCGGCCAGGTCGCCGATCGCCACCGGATGCGCGCCGACCACCCGGTAGACCTCGCGCGCGAGGTCGGTGACCGCGCCGGGGAGCGCGAACGCCGCCCCGACTCCGGTCGCCGCCCAGAGGCCGATCACCACCGGCCGGCGCCACGCCGGCACGACGTCGGGCGGCGGCAGCGCCGCGGCGACGCGCGCAGTGAAGCCGTCGTCGCCGACGTACGCGTCGCGGTGGTCGCGGCCGTGCGCCGCGAGCGCGGCATCGAGCCAATCGTCCTGCGCGGCGCGGGCGGTGCGCTCACTCATGCGTCGTTCTCCGGTGCCCAGGCCGCGAGTCGGGCCTTGAGCTTCTGCTTGCCGCGCAGGATGTGCGTCTTGACGGTGCCCACCGGGCAGCCGAGCACGTACGCGGCCTCCTCGTGCGACAGGTCGTTATGGTAGCACTGGACGATCGCGGCCCTCTCGGCGGGGGAAAGCGCCGCGAGCGCGCGTTCCATGTCGACGTGCAGCGCGGTTCCGCGGGCGTGGTCGCCGCCGGTCGACGCGGCCCCCGCGAACGGACCGTCGCCATCGTCGTCGTCGTCGACGAGTGCGGCGTCGCGGTCGCCCAGCAGTTCCTCCCGCCGCCGGCGGGCCTCGGCGAGGAACGCATTGGTGGCGATCCGGAACAGCCAGGTCGAGAACCGGGCTTCCTGGCGAAACGACCGCAGGTTGCGGTAAGCGGAGAGAAACGTTTCCTGCGCGAGGTCGTCGGCGAGGGCATGATTGCCGGCGGTGAGGCGGCGCAGCGTCGCCCTGACCCCGGACTGGTACCTGCGTACGAGTTCCGAGAACGCGTGCCGGTCATCCTGGACGACGACGCGGGCGATGAGCTGTTCATCGGGGACCGGGGACGACGACATGCGCAGGCGATGGGCCGCGACGGCCGCTGACGGGTCACGGGCCGGCCGGGGGCGCGTCGCCCGAACCCGCGCGGACGTTTGCGACGGCGCGGTCTTCGAGCCACCAGAGCACCACGTAGCCGATGCCGACGAACAGCAGCACCAGGCCGAAGCCGTTCGGCGACCCGTCGTCCAGCAGCGAGTAGAGGCTGAGCGCGAGGCCGAAGGCGCCCATCACGACGCCCTTGCGCAGGTCGGACCAGGCGGTGCGCTTGCGCACCTCGCGGGCCCGCTCGAACAGCGCGGCGCTGGCCGGGGCGGCGCGCACCGAGTCCCCGGCGATGGCGTCGAGCGCGTCGCCGGGCGGGACGACGCCCTTCTCGGCGAGCTTCAGCATGGTCTCGTTCAGCATCCGGTTCTTGCGCATCTTGTACCAGACGATCGCCAGGACCAGCAGCAGCGGCAGCAGGAACACCATGGCAACGGAAAAGAAGATCAGCGCGCCGATCCAGGGTTCCCTGCTGAGGAGCTCGTTGAAGGAGTCGAATTCGCCGTCGCCGTGGATCCCGAGCACCTTGACCTTCCGGCCGTCCTTCTCGATGACGATCGAGCGCGGCGGCTCGTCGCCGGCCGGCGTCGCGGCCGTTCCGGGACTCGCGTCGACGGTGATCCGGGCCTTGGCGCCGCCCGCCGCGCCGGGCGGGCTCGCATCGATCGTGATCCTTGCCTTGGGGCCGTCTGATGGCGACGCCGCGTCGGGCCTCGCCCCGGATCCGGGCGCCGTGGAGTCGGCCTTGGCTGCACCACCCGGTTCGGCGGCGACGGCGGCGGGCTGCGCGAGCGCCGGCGAGGTCCGCTGCGGCAGGGCGACCGCGAACGCGGCGAGGAGGGCAAGCCCGAGGACGACGCGGCGGGCGAGCGGCGACACGGTGGCGGTGGCGGTGGCGGTGGCGGTGTTGGTGGACGTGGCGGCGTTCATGGGTGCTCCTGGGGGAATCCGGCGGCTGCACCATTGGACGCAGCGGGAGGCGGGTTCGGATTCACGCCCCGTCCCGGACGCTCCGCCACGGCCCGGCGGCAGCGTCCGGCAGGTCGGGACCGCATGCTATTATTCCCCAAAGGGGGCGATGCGGGTCGAAGGCATCGCCCGATGCGCATTTGTGCAGGTTTTCCCGCTGGGACCGATCCGCCGCGATTGCTTCGCCTGCCACGCCGGCGCTTGGCGTCCGCGGCGGCCGGCACTGACCCGATCTTGAATGCGCGCCGCTTGACGATTCTTGCCGACCTTCTCGCCGGGAGACGGCGGCTTGCCGCGCTCTTCCGCGCCGCGCGCGGGGCCGTGCTGCCGGCGCTTGCCGCGCTTCTGGTCCTGGTCGCGGCGCCCGGCCGGGCGGCCGACGACACGGTGACGCTCAACTTCGTCAACGCCGACGTCGAGGCCGTCGTCCGCGCCGTCGCCGAGATCACCGGCAAGAGCTTCATCGTCGACCCGAAGGTCAAGGGCACGATCAACATCATCTCGTCGCGGCCGGTGCCGAAGAGCCTCGTCTACCCGACGCTCCTCTCCGCGCTGCGGCTGCAGGGCTTCACGGCGATCGAGGGCGGCGGCGTGGTCAAGATCGTCCCCGAGGCGGACGCGAAGCTGCAGGGCGGCAGCGTCGCGCAAGGGAGCTTCGAAGGCGGCGGCGACCGCCTGGTCACCCAGGTGCTGCCGCTGAAGTACGAGTCGGCGGCGCAGCTCGTCAACGTGCTGCGGCCGCTGATCACGCCCAACAACACGATCGCCGCGTTTCCCAACGGCAATGCGCTGGTCATCACCGACTACGCCGACAATCTGCGGCGCATCAACCGGATCATCTCGACCCTCGACCAGCCGCCGCAGGGCGAGCCGGTGCTGATCCCGGTCCGCCACGCGTCCGCCGTCGACCTGGTCGCGATGCTGACCCGCCTCGTCGGCGAGTCGCAGGCCGCCGGCGGCGCCGCCGCCGACGGGCAGCAGCGGGTGGCGATGATCGCCGACGGCCGCTCGAACAGCATCCTCGTGCGCAGCGACAACCCGGGGCGCGTGGCGCGCGTGCGCCAGCTGATCGAGCAGCTCGACACCCCCGGCCGGGCCGGCGGCAACATCTACATCATCTATCTCAAGAACGCCGAGGCCGCGCGCGTCGCGCAGACGCTGCGCGCGCTGCTGACCGGGGGCGGCGACACCGGCGGGCAGGGCGCCCAGCAGGCAGCTGCTCCGGTTGCGGCCGGCGTCGCGCAGGCGGCCGCGAACCTCATGGGAAGCGCGCCGGCGACGCTCGGGTCGGCGCCGCAGTCGGCGGCGCAGGGATTCTCCGCCGGCGGCGCGACGATCCAGGCCGACATCGCCAACAACGCGCTGGTCATCGCGGCGCCGGAACCCGTCTACAACAACCTGCGCGCGGTGATCGAGAAGCTCGACGTGCGCCGGGCGCAGGTCTACGTCGAGGCGCTGATCGTCGAGGTCGCCGCCGACCGGGCGGCGGAGCTCGGCGTCCAGTGGCAACTCCTCGGCGGCCTCAACAAGGACAGCCCGCAGGGTTTCGGCGGCACCAATTTCGGCGCCCGGGGCAGCGGCAACAACATCGTCGAGGGCTCGCTCAACCTCGGCAGCCTCGGCCAGGGATTGAACCTCGGCGTGGTCAACGGCTCGGTGACCATTCCCGGGCTCGGCCTCATCACCAACCTCGCGCTGCTGATCCGGGCGCTGGAGACGGACTCCTCGGCGAACATCCTGTCGACGCCCACGCTGCTCACGCTCGACAACGAGGAGGCGAAGATCGTCGTCGGGCAGAACGTGCCGTTCATCACCGGGCAGTACACGACGGGAGCCAGCAACGCCGTCGGCGTCACCCCGTTCCAGACCATCGAGCGGCGGGACGTCGGCCTCACGCTGCGGGTGAAGCCGCAGATCACCGAGGGCGGCAGCATCCGCCTCGTCGTCTACCAGGAGGTCTCGCGCGTCGATTCGACCAACAATCCCGCGGGGATCATCACCAACAAGCGCTCGCTGGAGTCGTCGGTGATGGTCGAGGACGGCCAGGTCATCGTCCTGGGGGGGCTCATCCAGGACGCGCTGACCGACGGCACCGACAAGGTCCCGGTGATCGGCGACGTGCCGGGCCTGGGCGCGCTGTTCCGCTACGACCAGCGCAAGCGCGTCAAGACCAACCTGATGATCTTCCTCAAGCCGACCGTCGTCCGCGGACCGGCCGGCGCGAGCCAGTACACCAACGAGCGCTACGACTTCCTCGCCGGCGAGCAGCTCCGGCAGCAGCAGCCGCCGGAACGGATGTTCTGGGAATTCTGGGGCGATCGCACCTATCCGCAACTGCCGCAGCCCGGGGTGGTGCTGCCG
>DATIUK010000200.1:0-9235 GCA_035466885.1 Casimicrobiaceae bacterium | reverse complement strand
CCGATGCACCGGCGCGTCGCCGTTCGCCTCGAACGGAACCTCCGTCGGGTCGAACCGCGGCGCGCCCATGTCGACGGTGACCGCGCCGTCGTCGGCGAGCTCGGGGGCGATCAGTCCGCGCGCGGTCTCGACGACGATCCGACGGCGATCGGTGAGTCCCTGGTCGCGGACGAACTTGACGAAGCAGCGCGCGCCGTTGCCGCACTGCTCGACCTCACCACCGTCGCTGTTGAATATCCGGTAGCGGAAGTCGGCCTCCGGCCGCGTCGGCTTCTCGACCAGCAGGACCTGGTCGCAGCCCACGCCGAAGCGGCGATCGGCGAGGAGGCGCAGCGCCGCACGCGACAGGTGAACGTCCTGCCGCACGCCGTCGATGACGACGAAGTCGTTGCCGAGGCCGTGCATCTTGGTGAAGCGGAGCTTCATCGCCGTCGTCCCTGCAGCCAGTCGCCGACCGGCAGTTCGCCGCGCCGGGCGAACGGCAGGCGCGTGCCGTCGCCCAGCACCGCGGTGCCCGTCAACGCGTAGGGCATCCGGCCGGAGCCGTCGGCACGTTCCAGCACCCGCGCGAGCTGGTCCAGCCGCGAGCGCAGCTCGAGCTCGACACCGGTCGTCGTCGAGGCGGCGACCGACACCGGCGCCGGCAACGTCGCCACGGCGAGCTGCGTGCCGTTGACGTTGACTTCGGCGTCGATGCGGGCGATGTCGAGCGCAAACGGATTCGGATTGGCGACGTCGAGCTTCACCGCCAGCCGCAGGTCACCGGCCGCGAGGCCCTGCACGCGCACGGCAGCGAGCTCAACCTTGGGCGGCAGCGGCTTCAGCGGCAGGCCGGCGCACGCCGCGATCAGCAGCGCGCAGGCAACCGCCGCGCCGGTCCGGCCGGCGCGCGCGCCACCGCAAATCGCCGAGCGCAGCGCCGTCACGCTCGTACCGCGAACCATCCGTTTTCGACCCTGCCGAGCGCCGGACCCGCGCCGCAGCAGCCCGGTGCGAACCGCGGCCATGGCGCCTCACCCTCGCCAGGGCGAACGGCAAAGCGGACGCCGATGCGGGGCGCCTTCAACGCGGCGAGACACAGGGGCCGCGGCACCTGGACGTCGCGGCCGAACAGCGGGTGGAGAGTCACTGGGAAATCCCTTCTGCATCTGCAGGCGATGCGCGCGGAGGCCCCACATTCTATTCGGATGCTCCAGGATTGCGGTGGCTCTCCTCGAGCTTCGATCTGCGAGTCATTGATTCCCCGAGAGGACGCGTCGGGCGGCATTTGCGCGCCGATCTCCGAGTGAATCCGTCGGAAATTGCGCTTCGACCGCGGATCGATCGGGTTCGATCGTTCGAACCGATGACGCTCGGTGCGCTTTTTCCGCCGCCACCCTTGGGTTGGAACTACAATCGTCCGGTGAGACCGTGGTCGATGATCGCCCAGCGAAAGTCCGACTTTCCTGGGCTGCGAAGACGTGAAACTCAAGCCCGTACCCCCCTTGAAGAGGAACTGGGCATCGCTCCGAGGCAATCGAGGCTCGCCCTGGAGGGAGCATCGGAGTCCACGTGCTTCCAGGTCGACACCACGTGCCTGATTCCAGCCGCGAACATGGAGAAGAAACATGAAGCTCACGCTGACCGCTGACGACCTGAAAGCCTATTACAGCGAACTGCACGACGCCAACGCGGCTTTCAAGGCCCACTACCCGGCCGATTCTTCCGACCGGCAGCCGGTGCACACGGTCTACGGAGGCGCCAATCTGTTCAAGGCAGGGTTCGCTTCCAAGCTGGGCGAGGTGGCGCTGAGGACGCTCGACACCTATGCGCCCAACTACTACGTGTTTGCCCGCGTTCTGAACCTGCCCGGCGCCGAGACCCTGCCGACGAACGCCGCGGAGATCGCGAGCCTGACCCGGGCGCTGGAAACGAATCCCGAACAGGTGCGCGAGATCAAGCAGGCCGCGTGGCTCGCGTTCACCGTGTACAACCGGGTCGTCAAGAAGCTCTCCACCGAGCCCATCGAGGACAACCGCATCGATTTCGAGGACGGCTACGGCAATCGGCCCGACGACGAGGAAGACAGCCACGCGTTCGCGGCGGCGGACGAAGTCGCCAGGGGAATGAGCGAGAACCTGCTGTCGCCGTTCATCGGCATCCGCGTGAAGACGTTCTCGGACGAGTGCAAGGTTCGCTCGATCCGCACGCTGGACATCTTCCTGACCCGCCTCGCGGAGAAGACCGGCGGCCAGTTGCCGGAGAACTTCATCGTGACGCTGCCCAAGGTCACGACGCCGACGCAGGTGTCCGCGTGCGCGAAGATCCTCGCGAACCTCGAGGCCAAGCTGGGCTTCCCGAAGGATTCGCTGCGGATGGAAATCATGATCGAGACCACGCAGTCGATCATCAATCACAAGGGCGAGAACACGGTGCCGCTGCTCGTTGCCGCCGCCGGCGGCCGCTGCCGGTCCGCCATCTTCGGGACCTACGACTACACCGCGTCCTGCAACATCACCGCCGCGCACCAGAGCCACACCCACCCGTCCTGCGACTTCGCCCGCCACGTGCTGCAGGTGAGCCTGGCGGGAACCGGCATCACGATCAGCGACGGCGCGACGACCAGCATGCCGATCGGGCCCCACAAGGCCGCTGCGGGATCCGCGCTCACTCCCCAGCAGATGGACGAGAACCGCGCCGTCGTGCACGGGGCCTGGAAGCTCCATTACGACAACATCATGCACTCGCTGCGGCACGCCTACTATCAGGGCTGGGATCTCAATCCCGGGCAGCTGCCGGTGCGCTATGCCGCGGTCGACACCTTCTTCCTCTCCGGGCTGCAGGACGCGTCGGCGCGATTGAACGCGTTCCTGAACAAGGCGGCGCAGGCGACGCTGGTCGGCAACACCTTCGACGACGCGGCGACCGGCCAGGGCCTGCTCAACTTCTTCCTGCGTGGAATGGCCTGCGGAGCGATCACCGAGCAGGAGGTCCTCGCGGCGGGAATCACCCTGGACGAACTGCGCTCCCGCTCGTTCGTTCGCATCGTCAACGACCGGACCCGGAAGTGAGCACCGACAAAGGACCGGGAAAGAAGAAAGGGATGAGCCATGAATGATGTCAGCAGCGGGATTCCCGGCGTGTTGCCGTATCTCGATTCGGCCGACGCGGCGATCAGGAAATCGCTGCTCTGGATCAAGCAGCAATGCAGCGACGGCGGCGCGGTCTCGAACGACCGGCTGGACGCGCATCAGATGGCCAGTTTCGACCTGGCCTGGTGTGCCGCCGAGGCGACCGCGGCGCGATTCGCGGCGGAGTACGCCGGGCGAGTCGCGGCTTCCCTGCCGCCGGGCAGCAGCGCCTGTCTCGAAGAGCGGATGGCGCGGGCTTTCTGCGCCGAGGCCTTGCAGAACATCCTCAACCGCCTGCGTGCGCGACCGCAGAGCTTCGGTCTCGGCGAGGCGGACCTCGCGGCCCTGGCCTCGCCGGACGTCACCCGTTTCTGCCAGGGAGAGCTCGACGCCGCCGGTCTCGAAGCGCTGGGCCGGGAGATCATTGCGCAGGACGGCGCGAGCGGCGCCTACCTGCTCGGCGACGACGAGACGATGATGCAGGACGCGTTCCGCAAGCTGGCGACGAATGTGGTGATGCCGCTGGCCGAGGAGATTCACCGCGAGGACCGGATCATTCCCAAGGAGATTCTCGGGCCGCTGACCGAGATGGGCTGCTTCGGCCTGTCGATCCCCCAGCGCTACGGCGGCATGCAGAGCGACGATCACGAGGACAACATGGGGATGATCGTGGTCACCGAGGAGCTCTCGCGCGGCTCACTCGGCGGGGCGGGCAGCCTGATCACCCGTCCGGAGATCCTCAGTCGCTCGCTGCTGAAGGGCGGAACCGAAGAGCAGCGGACCAAGTGGCTGCCGCAGGTCGCGATGGGCGATCCGCTCTGCGCTGTCGCGGTGACCGAACCCGATGCCGGTTCCGACGTCGCCGCGATGCGACTCAAGGCGACGAAATGCGACGGCGGCTGGATACTGGACGGCGCCAAGACCTGGTGCACGATGGCCGGCAAGGCCGGCGTTCTCCTGGTCCTGGCGCGGTCGAATCCCGACAGCTCGCTCGGCCACCGGGGGCTCAGCATGTTCCTGGTCGAGAAGGACTCGTACGAGGGCCACGATTTCGAGTACCGCCAGCCGCAGGGAGGCGTCATCACCGGGCGGGCGATCGCGACCATCGGCTATCGCGGGATGCACTCGTACGAGGTCTTCTTCGACCACGTCTTCGTCCCCGACGAGAACCTGGTCGGCGGGCCGCAGGGCGAGGGGAAGGGGTTCTACTTCACGATGGCCGGATTCGCCGGCGGCCGCATCCAGACGGCCGCACGCGCCATCGGCGTCATGCAGGCCGCCTTCGAGAAGGCGGTTTCCTATGCGCAGGAGCGAAAGGCCTTCGGCAAGCCGATCGGCGAGTTCCAGCTCACCCGCGTCAAGCTCGCGCGGATGGCGACGCTGCTGACCGTCTCCCGCCAGTTCACCTACGCGGTCGGCCGGCTGATGGATCGGGGCCAGGGACAGATGGAAGCGAGCATGGTGAAGCTCTTCACCTGCCGGACCGCCGAGTGGCTGACGCGCGAGGCGATGCAGATCCACGGCGGCATGGGCTACGCCGAGGAGACCTCCGTCAGCCGCTACTTCCTCGATGCGCGGGTGCTGTCGATCTTCGAGGGAGCCGAGGAGACGCTGGCGCTGAAGGTCATCGCCCGTTCCCTGCTGGATGGCGTCTAGGGCCGTTTCGAACCCGTCACCGCGATGCGCCACAAGGAGACCGACATGTCGCAGGCGATTCGTTTCCGACCCCAGCTCGAACTCGCCGGAACGGTGAAGGTGGACGTGCGGAACGTCCGTCATCCGCACTACGGCCGTTACCTGGAGGAGTTCGCGCCGGGGCAGGTGTTCGTCCACCCGCGCGGCTTCACGTTCCTCCCCGCGCAGATGGAGGCGTTCGCCCGGACTTACATGCAGTGCAATCCGCTGTACCTCAACGAGGAGTTCGCCAGGGCCTGCGGCTTCTCCGGCCTGGTGGCGTCGCCGCAGATGGTCTTCAACGTCGTCCTTTCGCTGGGCGTGCAGAACGACTCCGAAAAGGCGATCGCCAACCTCGGCTACTACGATGCGCAGTACCTGCGACCGGTTCATGCGCAGGATACGATCCGCGCGCTGACCAAGGTCGTCGACCGCAAGGAGCGCGGCGCCGGCAAGCCCGGCATCGTCACCATCCGCACGCTGGGCCTGAATCAGAACGACGAGGTCGTGCTGCAGTACCAGCGCAAGATCATGGTCGCCGGACAGGGTGACCGACCGCCGACGACGCCCCTGCCGAGCGCGGCCGACGGCCGGATGCCGGCGTTTCCCTGGGTCGATGACGCCGCGGTGACGCTGCCGGCGTTTCCCGCGCGGCTCCCGGCCGGCCTGACCGGACCGAGTTCGTACTACGAGGATTTCACCGTCGGCGAGATCATCGTTCACGCCAACGGCCGCACGATCACCGACGAGCATCTGGCGCTCACCTACGCCGTCGGCAACACGCATCCGCTGCATTTCGACCGGATCTACAGCTCCGGGCTGTCGGGCAAGATGAGCGGCGACCCCATCGTCTACGGCGGCCTGGTCTTCGCCTGGCTCGAAGGCCTCGCCAGCCGCGATGTCAGCGACAACAGCGTCTGGGAACTCGGCTTCACCGAGGGCTATCACACCCAGCCCTCGATCGCCGGCGACACCGTCGCGGCCCTGTCGCGCGTGCTGGCGGCCGAGGACGCGCCGGACGGGCTCGGCGCGCGCTTCGGCATCGTGACTTTCCAGCTCATCGGGGTCAAGAACGTCGGCGCCGCCGACGCGTTGGCGCGGTTCGGCGAAGACCTGTTCGTCAAGGAGAACGACAAGAAGGACCTGGGCAGGGAAAAGATCGACGCGAAGATCTTCGAGATCGAGAGACGTCTCTTGATTCGCAAAAGGGGATAGTCATGGTTGCCACCGGCAAGAACCGGGACCAGCCCTGGTTGATGCGGACCTACAGCGGTCACAGCTCGGCCAGGGCGTCCAACGCCCTCTACCGCACCAATCTCGCCAAGGGCCAGACCGGGCTTTCGGTGGCCTTCGACCTGCCGACGCAGACCGGCTACGACGCCGACAGCCCGCTCGCGCGCGGCGAAGTCGGCAAGGTCGGCGTGCCGATCTCGCACATCGAGGACATGGATCAGCTGTTCGAAGCGATCCCGCTCGACCAGATGAACACCTCGATGACGATCAACGCCACGGCGGCGTGGCTGCTGTCGCTGTACATCGGCCTCGCGCAGCGACGGGGCATCGATCCGAAGAAGCTCGCCGGCACCACGCAGAACGACATCATCAAGGAGTATCTCTCGCGGGGCACGTACATCTATCCGCCGGGGCCTTCGATGCGGCTGATCGCGGACACGATCAACTACACGGTCAAGCACGTGCCCAAGTGGAATCCGACCAACATCTGCAGCTATCACCTGCAGGAGGCGGGAGCCACGCCGGTGCAGGAGCTCGCCTATGCCCTGTGCACGGCGATGGCGGTCCTCGACCGGGTCAAGGCCTCCGGCGCGATCGAGCCGGCGGCTTTTCCCCAGGTCGTCGAGCGGATCTCGTTCTTCGTCAATGCCGGCATCCGCTTCGTCGAGGAGTGCTGCAAGCTGCGGGCGTTCGGCGAGATGTGGGACGAGCTGACGCTCGGCCGCTACGGGGTCGAGGATCCGAAGCTCCGCCGCTTCCGCTACGGCGTGCAGGTGAACTCGCTCGGGTTGACCGAGGCGCAGCCGGAGAACAACGTGCAGCGCATCGTTCTGGAGATGCTGGCGGTGGTGCTGTCGAAGCGCGCCCGCGCCCGGGCGATCCAGCTCCCGGCCTGGAACGAGGCGATGGGCCTGCCCCGTCCGTGGGACCAGCAGTGGGCGCTGCGGATGCAGCAGGTCATGGCGCTCGAGACGGACCTGCTCGAGTACGAGGACATCCTCGACGGGTCGCCGGTCATCGCCGCCAAGGTGCGGGACCTGATTGCGGGCGCAAGGAAGGAGATCGAGAACGTCGAGGCGCAGGGCGGGATCATTGCCGCGATCGAATCCGGCTACATCAAGCGGGAACTGGTGGGCAGCCACATGAACCGGCTGCGGGCGATCGAGTCGGGCGAGCTCAGGATCATCGGCGTCAACTGCTTCCGTGAAACGGCGGCATCGCCGCTGACCGCGGGCAGCGACGGGGCGATCATGAAGTCCGACCCGGAAGCCGAACGCCAGCAGATCGAGCGCCTGCAGGCGCACCGAAAGAGCCGCAACGACACCGAGGTGCAGGCGGCGCTGCGTTCGCTCTCCGACGCGGCGAAGAGCGGCGAGAACATCATGCCGAGCTCGATCCGCTGCGCGCTGGCAGGGGTCAGCACCGGCGAATGGGGCGATGCGCTGCGTGCGGTGTTCGGCGAGTTCCGGCCGCCGACGGGCATCGACATCGCCATCGACACGCGCGAGGCGACGGGCAGGAAGGACCGGGTGACCGATCTCCGGGAAAGAGTCGCGAGCACCGGCAACGCGTTGGGCCGGCCCTTGAAGCTCTTGGTCGGCAAACCCGGACTCGACGGCCACTCCAACGGCGCGGAGCAGGTGGCCGTCAAGGCGAGGGACGTGGGTTTCGAGGTCGTCTACGACGGGATCCGGCTGACGCCGCAGCAGATCGCCCAGGCAGCCGAGGAAGAGGGCGTGCACGTCGTCGGCCTCTCGATACTCTCGGGCAGCCACATGGAACTCGTGGCGTCGGTGCTGCAGGAGCTGCGCTCCCGCGACCTCGCGCAGCTTCCGGTCATCGTCGGCGGCATCATCCCGCCCGAGGATGCCGCAAGTCTGGTGGCACTGGGCGTGCGCGCCGTCTACACGCCCAAGGACTTCGATCTCAATGCCATCATGGGCGGGATCGTCGACGTGGTCCGCGAACGCAACGGTCTCGAACCGCTGGGTGCGCTGCACTGAGCGACCCATGGCTCCCGGCAGCCTTCCTGATCCCGAGCAGCTGGCGGCGCGAATACTGCGCGGCGAGCGCGGGGCGGTTGCCAGCGGCCTCAACCTGCTGGACAACAGGCTTGCCGACGCGCGCGATCGCGCGGTGCGGCTGCTCGCCTGCCTCTCCGGCGAGCGCTGGCGCAGCGACGGCCATCTCATCGGCGTGACGGGTCCGCCCGGCGCGGGAAAGTCGTCCCTCGTGTCGGCGATGATCCGGGAGTGGCGCCTCGCGGGCAGGACGGTCGGCGTGCTGGCGGTGGATCCGTCCAGCCGTCCGGAGCTCGGCGGCGGGGCCTTGCTGGGCGACCGCATTCGCATCAAGACCACCGGCCAGGACGAGGGGTTGTTCATCCGCTCGCTCGCCAATCGCAATCAGCTGGGCGGCGTGGCGACCGAGGTCTGGCCGATGAGCTGGCTGATGCTGGCCTGCTTCGACATCATCGTGATCGAGACCGTCGGCGTCGGGCAGACCGAGATCGATATCGCCGAGATCGGCGACACGGTCTGCTATGTGGCTCAGCCGGCCTCGGGCGACACGATCCAGTATCTGAAGTCGGGCATCATCGAGATCCCGGACATCTTCGCCGTCAACAAGTCCGACCTCGGCGCCCCGGCTCGCAAGACGGCCAGCGAGATCCGCCGCTGCGCCCCGCGCCCCGATCGCCGGGATGCCTGGGACTACCCGGTGTGCCTGGTGAGCGCGACGAACAACAGCGGGATCACGGAGTTGCACGATCACTTCGGCCGCCATCGGCGGTTCCTGGTCGATGCAGGCCTGCTCGGCGAACTGCGCGCCCGTCATCAGACCGCCTGGGCGGTGCGGCTGCTGAAAGAGGAGTTCGGGACATTCGGCCTGGAGTTGGCCGGAGGTCGCGCCGCGATCGCGCGGCGCCTGGGCGAGCACCGCTGCAATCAATTCGGAGAGTACGCGCGTTTGCGAGACAGCGTTCGTTCCCGTATGCCGTCGGTCAACCGGCCGACGCTTTGACCATGAGAGGAGCATCAAGATGACCAAACAACTTTACGCGCTCGGCGAGAATCCTCCTCTTGGCGAGATCCCGGAGAAGATGCACGCCTGGCTGATTCGCCAGGAGCGCTTCGGCAAGCCGACCGAGGCATTCCAGAAGGAAGTCGTCAATACGCCGTCGATCGCCGATGACGAAGTGCTGGTCCTGGTCATGGCCG
>DATIUK010000199.1:0-2431 GCA_035466885.1 Casimicrobiaceae bacterium | reverse complement strand
AAGCGATGCAGCGGCTCCGGCCTCGGCACCGCGTCGGGAATCACATCGAGGTTGGCCGGCGCCCTGTCGCCGGGGCCGTCGTCGAGGTAGTACTTCGACGAGCCCGGCGGGGGCGCGACGGAAGGCGACCCGGGCGCGGCCGGCACCGTGGCCGGGGCTTCGGGCTTCGGCACGCTGCTGCAGGCGGCGATCCCGGCGACGACCGCGAGCAGGCAGAGGTGTCGAATCCGCATGGGGCGCGATTATCGCTTAGACTCGCGCGCAACGGGGGCGGGACGCCGAACTTGCGCATCCGCAACTACCACCCCTTCCGCGTTCGCGATCACGTCGACCGATGTCCCGCCTGTTCAAGCACGTCGTCTTTCTTATCCTCTACGGCGGGCTCGGCCTGCTGCTGGCTGGGGTCGTCGGCTACGGCGTCTACCTCCACCGACTCCCGGAACTCAAACCGTGGCACGAGGCGCCGCTCGCCGCCGAGTTCCGCGCCGCCGACGCCGGTAACTTCGCGAGCCTCGACGACTACCGCGCGCTGGAACTGCGGCTGCAGCAGGAAGTGGAGGCCGAGGTCTACCGCAAGCTCGGCCCGGACGATCGGCGCGCGGTCAACCGCTACCACGCCGGCAGTCTCGCCGACCCGCGGACCCGGCAGCCCAACTGGAACATGACCTTCGAGATGCCGGTGGCGACGCCGCGCGGGGCGGCGCTGCTGCTGCACGGCCTCTCCGACTCGCCGTACTCGATGCGCGCGCTGGCCGAGGAGATGCACCGGCGCGGGTACTGGGTCGTCGGCCTGCGCCTGCCCGGTCACGGGACCGCACCGTCGGCACTGATGCGGACGACCTGGCAGGACTGGGCCGCCGCGGTGCGCCTCGCCGCGCGGCACCTCACGGCCAGGACCCCGCCCGGAACGCCGTTGGTCATCGCCGGATACTCGACCGGCGCCGCGCTCGGCGTCGAGTACGCGCTCGCCACGCTGCAGGGCGAGGCGTTGCCGAAGGCATCGGCGCTCGTCCTGCTCTCGCCCGCCATCGGCGTGTCCCCGGCGGCCGCATTCGCGGTCTGGCAGGGACGCGCGGCGCAGATCACCGGTTACGCCAAGGTCGCGTGGACCGACGTGCTGCCCGAGTACGATCCCTACAAGTACAACAGCTTCACCGCCAACGCGGGCGACCAGATCCACCAGCTGACCCGGCGGATCGCGGGCCAGCTTGCCGCGCTGGTGCAACCGGGCGGCGTCGCGGGCATGCCGCCGGTGCTGGGGTTCCAGTCGATCGTCGACGCCACCGTGTCGACCGATGCGGTCGTCGACGCGCTGTACGCGAAGCTCGCTCCCGGCGGGCACGCACTGGTGGCGTTCGATCTCAACCGCCTGGCCGAGGCACAGCCGCTGTTCGCTCCTGGCGCGCTGGCGGTGAGCCGCAACCTGCTGGAGGGTCCGGCACTGCCGTTCGAGCTCACTGTCGTCGGCAACGAGAATGCGCGCAGCGAGAAGGTCGTCGCGCGGCGACGCCGGGCGGGCGCGCTTGCGGTCGACCTCGAGCCGACGGGACTGACCTGGCCGCGCGACGTCTATTCGCTCGCGCACGTCGCGCTGCCGTTCCCGCCCGACGATCCGCTCTACGGCGCCACGCCGCCCGACCGCCCGGGCACGCTGTTCCTCGGCCGCAGCGGGCTCTACGGCGAGCGCGGGCTGCTGATCGTGACGGCCAACGACCTCTCGCGGCTGCGCCACAACCCTTTCTGGCCGTACGTGCGCGAGCGCATCGACCGACATCTTGCGAGCCTGCCGCGATGAGACCTCCCGAGGCGCTGCGCGCCGTTCGCGACGACGCGCCGCCGGCGACCGCGGCACTGACGCTGCGCGGCTTCGTTGCCGGCGACGCGGCGAAGGTCTTCGCGATGAGCCGCGAGGAGGGCGTTCGCACCTGGCTCCCCGACCAGGTGTACGCCGACGAGGCCGAAGCCGCCGCGGTGCTGCAGCGGTTGATCGCGTGGACGCGCGACCCGGGAACGCCGCGACGCGCGCCGTACGTGCTCGCGATCTGCCGCGCCGGCTCGGCGAAGCCGGTCGGGCACGCCGGGCTGTCCCCGCTGGGCAGCGAAGTGGAAGTGGGCTTCGCGCTCGAGCGCCGCTGGCAGGGGCACGGGCTCGGGACGGCAGCGGTCCGGCAGCTGGTCGAGTGGAGCCTCGGCCGCTTCGCCCTGCCGCGCGTGATCGGCGTCGTCGCCGACGACAACGCGGTGTCCTGGCAGGTCCTCGAGCGTGCCGGCTTCGAGCTCGCCAGCCGGATCCCCGGCACGCTGCACGGTCGGGCCGGACTCGTGCGCACCTATCATTTCGAACCCGCCGCCGGTGCGCGCCTCCACGACGTCCGCCGCGAGCGCAGCTGACCGGTACGTGTGGCCGGCTGCGCGATGCAACCCACAGGAG
>DATIUK010000198.1:0-6051 GCA_035466885.1 Casimicrobiaceae bacterium | reverse complement strand
AGCATGGCGAGGTTGAGCAGCGTGATGGCGACGCCCTCCCGATCGCCCTCGCCCTGCACCAGCGCGAGCACGTCGCGGTACAGCGCCTGCGCGGCGGCAGGTTCGCCCTCCAGCCGGTGCAGCTGCGCCCGGTTGTTGATTGCGGCGGCGACGTCGCGCCTGCTGCCGAACTCCCGCGCCAGGACGATCGCCTCGTCGTGGCACCGGCGCGCCCCGGCGAGATCGCCCTGCGCGCTCAGCACGGCACCGAGCGGCTGCAGCACCGATGCGACGCGCCGGCGGTCGCCGGTCTCGCGCGCGATCGCAAGGCACTCCTCCAGGTAGCCCAGCGCCTCCGGGTAACGACCGGCAAACAGGCAGATCTGGCCGATGGAGAACAGCGCGCGGCTGCGCTCTCCGTCGCGGGCCTGAGCACCCGCGTGGGCCAGCGCCTCCGCCATCACCTGCTGGGCAAGCCCGAGGAGGCCGCGACGGTAGAAGTACTGCTTCAGCGCGGTGACGAGCTGCAGCCCGGTCGCGCCGGCCTGCGGGTCGCCGGCGCACCCGGCGTGCGCCGACAGCAGGTTTTCGCGGTCGTGATCGAGGCGGGCACGCCACTCGGCCTGGTGCGGGCCAACGAGCTCGGGCCGCGCCCTCTCGGCCAGTGCGACGTAGTGTGCGAGATGACGGGCGCGCAGCGCGGCGCCGTCGCCGGTCCCCGCGAGGCACTCGCCCGCGTACTGGCGAACGGTCTCCAGCAGCCGGTAGCGGCCGGAGTCGACGGCGACGGCGACGAGCGACTTGTCGACGAGCTGGCTCAGGAGGTCGAGCACGTCGCCGTCGGCGACGTCGCTTCCGGGCACGACCGCCTCGGCCGCCTCGAGGTTGAAGCCGCCGGCGAACACGGCGAGGCGCCGGAACACGATGCGTTCCGCTTCGGTCAGCAGGTCGTGGCTCCAGTCGATCAGCGCACGCAGCGTCTTCTGCCTCGGCAGCGCCGTCCGGTCGCCGGCAACGAGCAGCCGGAAACGGTCCTGCAGCCGGGTTGCGATGCCCTCCACCGGCAAGGCACGCAGGCGCGCCGCGGCAAGCTCCAGCGCCAAGGGGATGCCGTCGAGCCGGCGGCAGATCTCGGTCACGGCGGCCGCGTTGTCGGCGGTCAGCCGGAACAGCGGCTGCGCCGCGAGCGCCCGATCGATGAACAGGCGCACCGCGTCGCAGTGAACCATCGCCTCGGGCGCCATTTCCCCGCCGGCCTCGGGCACCGACAGCGCCGGCACCGGATACGTCGTCTCGCCGCGCACGTGCAGGTTCTCGCGGCTGGTCGCCAGGACCCGGACCCCCGCACCGGCCTGCAGCAGCCGGGTCGCCAACTCCGCGCACGCGCCGACCAGGTGCTCGCAATTGTCGAGGACCACGAGCAGGCTGCGGTCCGCGACGAACTGCAGCAGCGAGTCCATCACCGAGCGCGCGCCCTCCTCGCTCACGCCCAGCGCTGACGCGACCGCCTGCGGCACCCGGGCCGGGTCGGAAAGCGAGGCCAGCTCGACGAACCAGACGCCGTCGGCATGGTCCTCCAGCGCCCGGACGGCGACCTCGAGCGCCAGCCGCGTCTTGCCGAGGCCGCCCATGCCGGTGAGCGTGAGCAGCCGGGCGGTGCCCAGCAGCGCGCACAGGTCGGCGATCTCGCGCTCGCGCCCGACGAAGGTCGTCATCTGCTGCGGCAGGTTGTTCGGCGTCGCCGCGAGCGAGCGCAGCGCCGGGAAATCCGCTCTCAGCTCCTGGTGCAGAAGCTGGAAGACGTGCTCGGCACCGACGAGGTCGCGCAGGCGCACCGCGCCCAGGTCGCGCAAGGCGACGGCGGCGGGCAGCCGCGACGCGACGAGCCCGGCCACCGTGCCTGACACCAGCACCTGGCCCCCGTGCGCCGAGCCCATGATCCGCGCCGCGCGGTTGACCGCCGTGCCGAAGTAGTCGTTGTCGCGTCGCTCGACGACGCCGGCGTGCAGGCCGGCGCGAATGCGGAGCGGCAGGCCTTCGGTGGCCGCGGGATCGGCCAGCGCGCGCTGCAGCTCGAGGATCGCGAGCACCGCGTCCAGCGGATCGTCGAAGGCCGCGTGCATCCCGTCGCCGATCATCTTGACGACGATGCCCCGGTGGCGCCCGACCGCCGCCTGCGCGAGCGCGTCGTGCCGCGCCAGCGCCGGCGGCATGCGCGAGGGCTCCTGCTCCCACAGGCGCGTGCTGCCCTCGATGTCGGTGAACAGGAACGTCGTGACTGCGGAGCGGTCGGACACGGTCACTCGGACGCCGGCCCAGGGTCGCCGGCGTCGCGCGCAGGAAGCGAGGCTAGCCGATGCAGAAGACGTTGAGCTTGTTGCCGTCGAGATCGCGGAAGTAGCCGGCATAGAAGCCGTCGCCGCGCGGACCGGCGGGGCCTTCGTCCTGGGCGCCGAGCTCCAGCGCCTTCCTGTAGACGCGGTCGACCTTCTCCTTCGAGTCGACCACCAGCGCGATCATCACGCCGTTGCCGACGGTGGCCGGCTTGCCGTCGTAGGGCTTCATGATGCCGAGGCTCGGCTTGTCCTGCGCCACGCCCCAGCCGATGCCGCGGCCGAAGTCCCACAGCCGCTTGGCGCCGACTTCCGCGAGCAGCGCGTCGTAGAAAGCCGCCGCACGCGGCAGGTCGTTGGTTCCCAGCGTCGCATAGCCGATCATCGTTGGTCCTCCCGTGGGTGTCGAACAGCCGCATTCTACGGCCTGCTTCCGCCGCGCGGGCGATTCCGCCGCCCGGCGCGGCAGGCGCATCAGGGACGGGACGGGCACTCGGGGAAATGCTGCGCCGCCGCGCGTTTTGGCTGAAAATACCGTGCCCTCGTCCACCCCAACGTCCGGAAAGTCGCCCCATGGCATTGCTGCAGCTCGACGAAGACCAGATCCGCAACTGGACCCGGGCGCAAAAGGACGAGTGGTGGCTCAAGAACGTCTTTCGCGGCGACATGCCGCAGCTGACGATCCGCTCGGCGATCACCGGCTTCCTGCTCGGCGGCATCCTGGCCGCGACCGCACTCTACATCGCCGCCAAGACGGGCATCTCGATCGGCGTCGGGCTCACCTCGGTGATCCTCGCCTTCGCGCTCTACCGAATCATGCACGGCGCCGGCATCGGGTCGGACTTCACCATCCTCGAGAACAACTGCACGCAATCGATCGCCACCGCCGCCGGCTACATGGTCGCGCCGATGATCTCGAGCCTGGCTGCGTACATGCTGGTCACCGGCACCATCATCCCTTGGTGGCACATGGTGACCTGGATGTGCGTGGTGTCGATCATCGGCGTGCTGCTCGCCTTCCCGATGAAGCGGCGCTTCATCAACGAGGAACAGCTGCCGTTCCCCGAAGGCCGGGCCAGCGGCGTGGTGCTCGACGCGCTCTACACCGGCTCGGCGAGCGAAGGCATGTTCAAGGCGCGACTGCTGGGCGGCACCGCGCTGTTCACGGGCCTCTACCAGGCCATCATCAGCGACGGCTGGATGAAGCTGCTGCAGTTCAAGATCCTGCGCCTGCACCAGTGGGCGGGAATGAAGGAGCCGTGGACGTTTCACGAGCGGCTGGACGCCTACTACTACGCCGCGGTCGGCAAGGCGAGCCAGTACGTCCCGACCATCCTCGGCACCGACATCCGCGTGCTCGGGCTGCGCCTCACGCTCGACGCGGCGATGCTGGGCGTCGGCGGCCTGATGGGCATCGCCGTCGCCACCAGCTGCCTGCTCGGCGCATTCATCAACTTCGTCGTCCTGGCGCCGATCATGATCCAGGCCGGCGACATCGTCGCCCGCGTGGGACCGACCGGCGCGACCGTTCCGATCTCGCGCGCCGAGATCGTCAACCAGTGGTCGCTGTGGTGGGGCGTGACGATGATGGTGGTCGGGTCGCTGGTCAGCCTCCTCGGCCGGCCGGAGATCTTCAAGGGACTGTTCAAGCGCCGGGCGAAGCAGGACGGCACCGACGTCCTCGCGCACATCGAGTTTCCGCTGTGGATCTCGGCCGTGGGCATTCCCGTCTTCAGCGTGCTGGGCGCCTGGACCACGCACGCGTTCTTCGGCGTGCCGTGGCTGCTCGCGTTCATCTCGCTGCCGCTGATTTTCGTGCTCTCGGTCATCTGCACCAACTCGATGGCGCTCACCTCGTGGACGCCGACCGGCGCGCTGTCCAAGATCACCCAGTTCACGATGGGCGCGATCGACCGCAGCAATCCGGCGAGCAACCTGATACCGGCGGGGATGACCGCGGAGATCGCCTCGAACGCGGCGAATCTCCTGTCGGACATCAAGCCCGGCTACATGCTCGGCGGCAAGCCGCGCCAGCAGGCGATCGGCCACGTGATCGGCATCTTCGCCGGCGCCATCGCCTGCGTGCCGCTGTTCTTCCTGCTGTTCCTGCAGCCCGACGCCAACGGCGTGCGATCGGTGTCGACGATGGTCTCCGACAACTTCGCGTTTCCCGCGGCGCTGCAGTGGAAGGGCGTCGCCGAGCTGATCGCCAAGGGCGTGAGCGCGCTGCCGCACTCGGCGGTCGTGTCGATGGTCGTCGCCGCGATCGCCGCGGTCGCGATCGAGGTCGCGCGGATGGTCACGCGCGGGCGCTTCCCGCTGTCCGCGGTGTCGATCGGTCTCGGCGTCGTGCTGCCGCCCGAGTCGACCTTCGCGATGTGGGTGGGCGCGATGATCTTCTGGGTGATGGGCCGCCGCAACCGCGAGCGCGGCACCCCGGGCTACCGGTTCTGGGTCGAGGGCATGGAACCGATCTGCGCCGGCCTCATCTCCGGTTCGGCGCTGATGGGCATCGGCAACGCGATCGTCAATGTGCTGCTGTAGCGGCCGGCCGGGGAACGCTCAGGTCGGCGCGCACATGATCACCCCCAGCGGGCCGTAGCCCTCGGGAATCCAGCCGCGGGCGAGCATCCGCTCACGGGTCGCCGTGCTGGTCGTGTAGCGGTGATTGGGCGCCGCGCCCTGTCCGTCGTTGTAGAGCCGGTAGACCGGCTGCATCCCGGCCGGGCAGTTGCCCTGCGGCCCGGGCGCCGAGACGCCGAAGACGACGCCCTCGAGCTGCCAGTCGGCGTTGCGCCGGACCACGCCGCACTCACCGGCGTTCGGCGTGTAGAAGTGCGAGCTGCGCAACCCGAACGACGTGCTGAAGAACCGGCACACGCCGGCGGTGCCCGGCGGGAAGTCGGAATAGACGTCGAAGCCCTCGCCGGTGCGCGCCCAGCCGACGAACGTCCCGTTGTCCAGCTTCGCGATCTCGCCGGGGATGTCGGTGACGAAGTAGTGATCCCACTCCGCGTGGTAGTACTCGACGGCGGCGCGGCGCGTCCCGCCCGTCGGCGGCACCGACAGGAAGCTCTCGACCACGCCCGCGTTGGTCGCGCTGAAGCGGTCGGGCGCCACCGCGCCCAGCCCGGCGCCGCGTTTGGCGAAGCCGTGCAGGCACAGGTCGTGGTCGCGCGCGTCCTGCGTCTTGATCACCGCCAGGATCGCGTCGCGGGCCTCGGTGAACGTCGGGTCGACGGGCATCATCTTGTAGCCGGCGACGAGGTAGCGCTTCATCCGGCCCTGCGCGTCGTCGAAAGTGAGCCGCGACCGGTCGTTGAGCAGGTTGGCGTAGCACTCCCAGAGCATCGACGCCCAGACTTCGCCGGTGCGGTGCACCTCGGCGTTGGGGCCCGGCGAGGTGGTCGACGAGCTCGCCGGGGCCACCGGCAGAGCCACGCCGTCGGTGACGTGCCGGAACGTCAGCGGATTCTTCGTCATGTCGCGCGAGTAGGGATAACGACGCACGCCGTAGTACCAGGAGTTGCTGACGACGTCGGGGGCGAAATCGGGGCCGCTCTCCGCGTAGGCGGTGCTCGCGTAGGTGCCCGCGAAGTCGGCGTTCGCCGCCTGCTGCCGGTCGGCGTCCTTGACCAGCAGCAGCAGCGCGTGGAAGTCGGCGAAGCCCTCGCCCATCCCCTCGGCCTGGTTGGTCGTGAGGCCGTTGGCGTTGCCGACCAGCCGGTTGCTGATGTAG
>DATIUK010000197.1:0-13139 GCA_035466885.1 Casimicrobiaceae bacterium | reverse complement strand
CATCCCCGAGCCGCAAATCGCGCTCGTCGACCTCTCCGGCGTGCAGAAGCGGGTGTCGCTCGAACTCGTCGACGACGTGGCGCCCGGCGACTACGTCATCGTCCACGTCGGCTACGCGCTGACCAAGCTCGATCCCGACGAGGCCGAAAGGACGCTGCGGACGTTCGCCGAGGCCGGCATCGACGTGAACGCACCGCTGTCGTGACATGAAGTACATCGACGAATTCCGCGACGGTGCGGTGGCGAAGGAGCTGGCCAAGGCGATCGCGCGCGCGGCCGACCATCCGCGCGGCTACAACCTGATGGAGTTCTGCGGCGGGCACACCCACGCGATCTCCCGCTACGGTGTGGCCGACCTGCTGCCGGCCAACGTGCGGATGATCCACGGTCCCGGCTGCCCGGTGTGCGTGCTGCCGATCGGCCGCATCGACAACGCGCTCGAGCTCGCCGCGCGCCCTGGTCTCATCCTCTGCACCTACGCCGACACGATGCGCGTGCCGGCGTCGAAGGGCCTGTCGCTCATGAAGGCGAAGGCCGCCGGCGCCGACATCCGGATGGTGTACTCGAGCGCCGACGCGGTGCGGATCGCCCGCGAGAACCCGGACCGCGAGGTCGTGTTCTTCGCCATCGGCTTCGAGACCACGACGCCGCCCACCGCCGTTGCGATCACGGCGGCCGCCGCCGCGGGACTCGGCAACTTCACGGTGTTCTGCAACCATGTGCTCACGCCCTCGGCGATCACCCACATCCTCGAGTCGCCCGAGGTGCGCGAGCTCGGCACCGTGCCGCTCGACGGCTTCATCGGTCCCGCGCACGTCTCGACGATCATCGGCAGCCAGCCCTACGAGTACTTCGCCGAGGAGTACGCAAAGCCGGTGGTGATCGCCGGCTTCGAGCCGCTGGACGTGATGCAGGCGGTCCTGATGCTGGTGCGCCAGTTGAACGAGGGCCGGGCCGAGGTCGAGAACGAGTTCACGCGCGCGGTCACCCGCGACGGCAACGCCAAGGCCAAGGCGCTGGTCGCCGAAGTGTTCGAGCTGCGCAAGACCTTCGAGTGGCGGGGCCTGGGCGAAGTGCCCTACAGCGCGCTGGCGATCAAGGACAAGTACCGCGCGTTCGACGCCGAGGTGCGCTACGGCATCACCTACCGGTCGGTGCCCGACAACAAAGCCTGCGAGTGCGGGGCGATCCTGCGCGGGGTCAAGAAGCCGACCGACTGCAAGGTCTTCGGCACCGTGTGCACGCCGGAGAATCCGATCGGCTCCTGCATGGTGTCCTCCGAAGGCGCCTGCGCCGCCCACTACACCTACGGCCGCTTCAAGGACGTCGCCGTCGTGGCGGAGGGTGCCCGATGAGTGCGAGGCAGACCTGGTGAGCAAGGTGCGCGACGGCTACGTGCGGCCGGTCGACTTCAAGCACGGCCGGGTCGACATGACCCACGGCAGCGGCGGGCGCGCGATGGCGCAGCTCATCGACGAACTCTTCCTGCGCGAGTTCGACAACCCGTGGCTGCGGCAGCTGAACGACCAGGCGCGCTTCGAGGTGCCGGCCGGCCGGCTGGTGGTGGCGACCGACAGTCACGTCGTCTCGCCGCTCTTCTTTCCGGGCGGGGACATCGGCTGCCTCTCGGTCCATGGGACGCTCAACGACGTCGCGATGGCGGGCGCACGGCCGGTGAACCTCGCCGCGTCGTTCATCCTCGAGGAGGGCTTCCCGCTCGCGGACCTGAAGCGCATCGTCGTGTCGATGGCGCGCGCCGCCCGCGAGGCCGGCGTGCCGATCGTCACCGGCGACACCAAGGTCGTCGAGCGCGGCAAGGGCGACGGCGTGTTCATCACCACCACCGGCATCGGCGTCGTGCCGCCGGGGGTGGACGTCTCCGGCGACCGCGCGCGGCCTGGCGATGCGATCCTCGTCAGCGGCACGCTCGGCGACCACGGTGTCGCGATCATGTCGCTGCGCGAGAACCTGTCGTTCGAAACGACGATCGAGTCGGACACCGCCGCGCTGCACGAGCTGGTCGCGGCGATGATCGCGGCGGTGCCGGACATCCACTGCCTGCGCGACCCGACCCGCGGCGGGCTCGCGACCACGCTGAACGAGCTCGCCGGGCAGTCGGGCTGCGGCATGCTGATCCGCGAGGCGAGCCTGCCGGTGAAGGGAGAGGTCGCGGCCGCCTGCGAGTTCCTCGGCCTCGACCCGCTGTACGTCGCCAACGAGGGCAAGCTGGTCGCGATCTGTGCCTCCGACGACGCGGAGCGCCTGCTGGCGGCGATGCGCGCGCATCCGCTGGGACGCGCCGCCGCGATCGTCGGCGAGGCGATTGCCGATCCGCACCACTTCGTGCAGATGGAGACCTCGTTCGGCGGCCGGCGCATCGTCGACTGGCTGACGGGCGAGCAGCTGCCGCGCATCTGCTGACCTTCGGTTGCAGCAGGTCGGTCGGATGCGCATCCTGTTCCTCACCCACGCGTTCAACAGCCTGACGCAGCGGCTCTGGGTCGAGCTCGCCGCGCTCGGCCACGAGGTGTCGATCGAGTTCGACATCGACGATCGGGTCAGCGCCGAAGCGGTGGCGCTGTGGCGGCCGGAGCTGATCGTCGCGCCGTTCCTGAAGCGCCGGATCCCGGAGTCGATCTGGCGCGCGCACCGCTGCATCGTGATCCACCCGGGAATCGTGGGCGATCGCGGCCCGTCGTCGCTCGACTGGGCGATCATGGACGGCGAGCTCGAGTGGGGCGTCACGGCGCTGCAGGCCGACGCCGAGATGGACGCCGGCGACGTCTGGGCGAGCGTGGCGTTCCCGCTGCGCGCCGCGGCCAAGGGCAGCCTCTACCGCAACGAGGTGACCGAGGCGGCGGTCGCGGCGATGCGCCTCGTGCTCGAGCGACTGGCGACCCCCGGGTTCCGGCCCGAGCCGCTCGACCCCGCGCGGCCCGACGTTCGCGGCCGGCTGCGCCCGGCGATGCGGCAGGACGACCGGGCGATCGACTGGCAGCGCGACGACACGGCGTCTGTGCTGCGCCGGATCCGCGCCGCCGACGGCGTGCCCGGCGTGCGCGACGAACTCCGCGGGCTACCGGTGGCGCTGTTCGACGCGCATGCGGAGGACGCGCTGCGACAGGCCAACGCGGCGACGGCGCCGGGCGCGCTGATCGCCACCCGCGACGGTGCGGTCTGCCGCGCGACCGTCGACGGCGCGGTCTGGATCACCCACCTGAAGCGCCTCGACGGCGAGGAACCGGCGTACAAGCTTCCGGCGGCCAGGGTGCTCGCCGGCCGGATCGACGACCTCCAGGAGGCCTCGCTCGCTCCGGAAGCCGACGTTGCCGGCGCGACCTGGCGCGACATCCGCTACGAGGAGGAGGGCGCCGTCGGCTACCTGCACTTCCCCTTCTACAACGGGGCGATGGGCACCGCCCACTGCGAGCGGCTGCGCGCGGCGCTCGCCCGCGCCAAGGCGCGCCCGACCCGCGTGATCGTGCTGCTGGGCGGGCCGGACTTCTGGTCGAACGGCATCCACCTGAACCTGATCGAGTCGGCCTCGCAGCCGGCCGACGAGTCCTGGCGCAACATCGAGGCGATGAACGACCTGGTGCGCGAAATCGTCCTCACGCCCGACCAGCTGACGATCGCCGCGCTGCAGGGCAACGGCGGCGCGGGCGGTGTGTTCCTGGCGCTCGCCGCCGACGAGGTCGTCGCCCGCAACGGCGTGATCCTCAATCCGCACTACAAGTCGATGGGCAACCTCTACGGCTCCGAGTACTGGACCTACCTGCTGCCGCGCCGGGTCGGCGCCGAGCGGGCGGGTGCGATCACCCGGAACCGGCTGCCGGTGGGCGTCGCCGAGGCACTGCAGGCGCGCCTCATCGACGACCACTTCGGCGCCACGCCCGCGGCCTTCGTCGCCGAAGTCGAGCGGCGCGCCCGGGCGCTGGCGGCGGATCCCCGGATCCCCGAGCGGCTCGCGGCCAAGCGGGAGCGTCGCGCCGCCGACGAGGCGCACGCCCCGCTCGAGAGCTACCGCGCGCGCGAACTCGAGCAGATGCGTCTCAACTTCTACGGCTTCGATGCGAGCTACCATGTTGCGCGGCAGCATTTCGTGCACAAGCTGCCACGCTCCCGGACGCCGCTGCACCTCGCGCGGCACCGGCGCCTCGCCGGCCGACCGCCGCCCGGGGCGTGACCGAGGCGCCACAGCATCGTCCGTCGCAGGACCTTTCGGCGGGGCGCCGTCAACGCGACCGTCGTCGCATGCGTTAAAATGCGGCGCGGCGCATGAGTCGGGCGCGCCAGCGCATCCGCCCGGGGCATGACGCGCGGGGCACCCAACCCTTACAGGAGCGACACAAGATGAAAGCGATGATGATTGCCGCCGTCGTGGCAGCGGGCGTGCTGGCGGCCGGAGCCGCCAATGCCCAGGAAGCACTGGCGAAGTCCAGCGGCTGCCTCACCTGCCACTCGATCGACACCAAGAAGATGGGCCCCGCGTTCAAGGAAGTCGCTGCCAAGTACAAGGGCAACGCCGCCGCCGAAGGCAAGCTGGTCACGGCGCTGTCGACCGCCAAGGGTCACCCGGAAGTGAAGGCCAAGGGCGACGACATCAAGTCGCTGGTCAAGTGGGTGTTGTCGCTGTAATCCCCGCGCCCGGTATTGCCGATCCAGACCTTCCGCGCCGCGTCGACCTGCGCTGGTCGGAGGGTCTTTCTGGTGGTCGGTGCGATGGGCGCGAACCCGGCGGCGACTGATTGCTGCGCCGGGCCGCGCGCAAGGGGTGCAGGAACCGATTGTCCTGGAGTGTCGTCCGGCCCGGCCGACGCTTGGTCTTGCGGGTGTGCGGGCCACTTTTCATGAAGGAGCATTTGCGATGAAAGCACTGATCGTTGCCGCGGCGCTGGTCGTCGGCGTTGGCGCCGCCGGCGTCGCCCAGGCCCAGGAAGACCTGGCCAAGTCGGCCGGTTGCATGACCTGCCACGCGATGGACACCAAGAAGATGGGCCCCGCGTTCAAGGAAATCGCCAAGAAGTACAAGGGCAACGCCGGTGCCGAGGCGAAGCTCGTCGAGGCGCTGTCGAAGGGCCAGGGTCACCCGGCGGTCAAGGCGAGCCCCGACGACATCAAGAAGCTCGTCAAGTGGAACCTCTCGCTCTGATGCTGATGCGCTGAATCCCGGTGGCGGCGCGCCCGCTACCGGACAAGTGGCATCCGCCTGCGGCGACCGTTGCACCCGGCGGCAGACAACGACATGCGTGGTTACGCATGTCGTTGTTTTTTATGGGCTAAGGGTATGCATGGCGTTCGGGTCGTGGTAGAATCGCCCGCCGTTTTGCACCACGCGTGTCATCCGATTGCCGGCTTGCCGCGTTGCTGCCTTCCCCCAACCCTGATCCGGAGTATTCGCATGAATAAGCTCGTTACGATCCTTGTCGCCTCGACCTTCGCCATCGCCGCCACCGGCGCGTTCGCCGCCGACAAGCCGGCGACCGCCGCCGCACCCGCCGCAGCCGCGAAGCCGGCGCTCGAGAAGCCCGCCTCCGTCAAGGCCGAAGACTGGGCCAAGATGAGCGACGCCGACAAGGCGAAGGCGGTCGAGAAGGCCAAGGCCGAGGCCGCCAAGACCGCGGCTCCGGCCAAGAAGGAAAAGAAGGGCGGCTGCTGATCGATCGCCGCTGCTGCAGCGCAATGAGACGGGGAGGGCGATTCGCCCTCCCCGTCTCTTTTTCCGGGCGCCGCACGCGCTTCGATCACGAAGCGCGGAGCGGCCGGTCGATCACTTGGGCGGCGTCGCCACGAAGCTGCCGTCCTTCTTGATCGCGAGGTCGGCCTTGACGAAGTTGACCTTGTAGCCCTTGTCCTTGAGCTTGTGGTAGGCCATCTCGGCGCGCACGCCGGTCGCACAGTGGGTGAGGATCCGCTTGTCCTTCGGGATCTCGCCCATCCGGGCCGCCAGGTCCTCGTCGGGAATGAGCTTCGCACCCTTGATCATGCCGGCGTTGGCCTCGTCCTGGTTGCGCACGTCGAGGATCAGCACGTCCGCCGGCGTCGCCTTGGCGAGCGCCGTGAACTCGGCAATCGAGATCTCGCCGGGCCGGGGCTTCGGCGCGTAAGCGATCTTGGTGACTGGCGTACCGGTCGCGACCTTGTTGCCGGCCGCCTTCCAGGCGTCGAACCCGCCGGTGACCGTGTTGACGTTGGTCTGGCCGGCACCCTGGATCGTCTTGGCCGAGTACCGGGCCGCGGTGCCGCCGTCGCCGTCGTAGACCATGATCGGTGCCCTCAGCTTCGCCGGCGGCAGCGTCGCGAGCGCCGCGGGAATCTGCGATACCGGCACGTTGACGGCGCCGGGGATGAAGCCGTCGCGCGCGACTGTGGACGCCGGACGGACGTCGATGAGAACGTGCGGGATGTCCTTGGCGATCCAGGCTTCCTGCAGGAACGCAGGCGAGAGCACGCCGACGTTCTTCTCCAGCCACTCGGGCACGCCGCCGGGATAGACCTTGACGTTGGTGTATCCCAGCTTCTCGGCGTTGCGCAGCGAGTTGGGGCTCATCATGCAGGTCGGCCCCTGGCAGAAGAAGAGGATCGCCTGGTTCTTGTCCTTGGGCAGCCGGTCGACAAACTTGTCCCAGGCGGGATACGGCAGGTTGATCGCGCCGGGAATCGTGCCTTCCTGGAAACGCGGCAGTGGCCGCGAGTCGATCAGCACGGTGTTGGACGCCTTGCCCTGCTCGACCAGCGCCAGCACCTGTTCGTACTTCAACTCCTTCTCGGGCGGCATCTTGGCCACGCCCTTGAACGAGATCAGCGTCGCCGTCTTGACGCCGTCCTTTTCGGCATATTCGATCCGTGCCTCGCGCCCCTTCGGGATGTCGCGCAGCATGTCGGCCTTGCCGGTCTTCTCGGTGGTGACGACCTTGAGGGTGGCCTCGTCGAAACGGACGATCTCGGTCGCCGCGTCGATCTTCAACTGGATCGACTTCGACTTGAACGCGACGTTCTCGAAATAGCCCTGGACGTTTCCGGGCTTGGCCTGGTGGCAGTTGGTGCAGACCTGCGGAATGGTGGGCTTGGCTGCGGGCGCCTGCGCCAGCGCCAGCGTTCCGGCGGTGAGAAGGGCGAGTCCGACGCCCAGGTGGTGTGCCTTCATGATTCCTCCAGCGGTGAGTGAAACGACAGTCTGAAACGAAGATCGTGCGGTCAAGGGGTGTTCGGGAAGCCGACCTCGCCGCAGCGCTTGGCACTGGCGAGGCGCTTGCAGTCGCCGGCGTAGTCGGGTTCCTGGCGCGCGCCTTCGGACAGCATCGCCAGCACCCGCACCGCCCAGCCCGGCAGCTCGGGATCGAGCCGGTACATGATCCAGGTGCGCTGGCGCCGCGACACGAGCCCGCCCGCCTCGCGCAGCGCCGCGAGGTGGCGCGAGACCTTGGGCTGCGGCTCGCGCAGCGCGTCGACCAGCCGGCAGACGCAGACCTCGCGCTCGTCGAGCAGCAGCGTCAGCAGCCGGCGCCGCGTGCCGTCGGAGAGGAGTTCGAACAGCGTCGCCGTGGAAACCCGCGGACGCGACGGCAGGTCCGCGACGGCCGCAGGCATGCGCGGGCGCGCCCGGTCCGCCGGGGTGCCCGCCGAGCCGCGGCGCGAAGTTGCCGCGCCGCGCGCGGGAGTCGGTCTCGTGGCCATGGCGGACGGGTCCTCGCGTGCGGCGCGCGTATCAGAGCCCGGCCTGCACGACCTGGCTCATCTGCCCGGCGTTGACCATCACCCAGCGCAGCGTGTAGCCGCCGACCAGCACCAGCAGCGCCGGAACCACGGTGTGCGGAATCCGGTGCGTGAGTTCCAGCGCCTGCAGCACGATCGGCAGCAGCACGCCGGCGGCGACGATGACGCCCCAGAACGGCAGCGCGTAGGGCCCGCTGATGATCAGCGCGGCGGCTGCGGCGTGCGACTCGGAGGAAGTGAGCAGGTTGGCGAGCAGCAGGCCGATCAGGATCAGCTCGACGACGAGGAAGAACACGTCGGCGCGGATCAGCGAGTCGACGGTCCTCTTTTCCGGCGCGGCGGGGCCGAGTCTCTGAATCATCGCCGCAACCGCGCCGCCGATCATCCCCTGCGGCGCTGGACGGCCGGTCAGCACGACGGTCGCGAGGTGCATCATCGCCGCACCCGCCGACAGTCCCGAGAACAGGAACAGGGGTCCCAGGATCGCGCTGTTCCACAACGGCCGCGCGACCATGGTGTTGAGCAGGATGCCGGTGTAGATGCCGAGCCCCACGCCGAGCGCGATGTTGGTCCAGCCGAGCAGCGACATCCGGCCCGGGCTGCCGACGATGGCATCCGACAGCCGCTGCAGCGCCGGCACGCGCCGGCCCAGCCACGGCCAGGCTTCGGGCAGACGGATCGCTGCCGACAGCAGCAGCACGCCGTAGACGATGATCAGCACCCACGAGCCCCAGGACATCGGCGAGGTGACCTGGAACGTGGTGTAGATCCGCCAGACGTAGAGTCGGTGGGTGAGGTCGAGGAACAGCGCGCCCATGCCGGCGTTGAGCAGCATGAACGCGAGCAGCGGCGTCTGCAGCGAGTAGAAGTTGCGACCGTCCTCGCCCTTGGCGATGCGCAGCATGGCAAGGCCCGCCAGCACCATCATGCCGGCGACGACGCCACCGACGAACAGGTACAGCGGAATTTCCCAGCTCCAGACGGCGAGCGACGGGTCGATCAGCGGATTGTGGCGAGTCGTGGTGATCTCGAGCATGGCGTCTCGCTCCTCATCCCAGATAGAAGACACGCGGCCGGGTCCCGGCCTCGGGCAGCAGCGTGTGGAACTTGCGCGTGCGCAGCAGCACGCTCACCGTGCTCTTCGGGTCGTCGAGGTCGCCGAAGTGCATGCAATGCGTCGGGCAGACCGATACGCAGGCCGGGTCCTTGCCCTCCTTGACCCGGTGCGCGCAGAACGTGCACTTGTCGACGTAGCCGTCCGGATGCACGAAGCGCGCGCCGTACGGACAGGCGGAGATGCAGGCCTTGCAGCCGATGCACTTGCCCGCGGTCACCTGCACCGTCCTGCCGAAATCCTCGACGTGACTCGCCCCGGTCGGGCAGCAGGTCACGCAGGGCGGGTTGTCGCAATGGTTGCAGCGCTCCGAGCGGATCTCCATCGTGAGGCTGGGGAACTCGCCGCGCACCTCGGTGGTGATCCAGTCCCGGCAATAGCCAAGCGGGACGTCGTTCTCGGTCTGACAGGCGACGACGCAGTCCATGCAGCCGACGCACTTGCGGGTGTCGATGACCATTCCGAAGCGTGCCATTTACGCCTCTTTGATGAAGGTGACGAAGTTGCTGTGGATGCTGGTGCCGCCCATCAGCGGATCGGTCTCGTACCGCGTCGTGAGGTCGCCGGCGCTCGCCCCCTTGAGGTACGCGCGCTTGAGCATCCTGTTGGTGTGCCCGAAGCCGTAGACCAGGTAGACGCAGTCGTCGCGAATCCGCTGCGTCGCCTTGACCCGGACGCGGTTGCTGACCACGCCGTCCTGGTTCCTGAGCTTCACGTACTGGCCGTTCTTCAACCCGGCCCTGGCGGCGGTCGCCGCGTTGACCCAGACCTCGTTCTCGCGCATCAGGTCGTGCAGCAGCGGGTTGCTCTGCGAGCGGCTGAAGGTGTGCACCGGCGCACGCCCGGTGATCATCCGCAGGTGTCCCTCCGGCGCGCTGGCCTGCGGCTTGTACTTCGGCACCGGATCGAAGCCGGCCTTGGCCAGCTGGTCGGACCAGAACTCGACCTTCTTCGACGGCGTGTCGAACTCGAGCTCGAGGCCCTCGTCGACGGTGATCGGCTTGGGTTGGCCCATGATCACGCCGTCCTTCTTCAGCGTCTCCCAGGAGAGACCCGACTTCTCGATGCGGACCTTGAGGTACTCCTCCATGTCCTTGAACGGCATCGACTCGGCAATGCCGAGCTTGCCGGCCAGTTCCTTGGCGATCCACCAGCCGGGCTTCTGCTCGTGCGGCGGCGCGACGACCGGTTGCCGCAGCGCGGTCCAGCCGACGCGGCCGAAGCCGGTCAGGAGTTCGTCGTAGCGCTCGAGGAAGATCGCCTCCGGCAGGATGACGTCGGCGTAGCCGGCCATCTCGCTCGGGATCGTCTCGCAGACGACCAGGAGGTCCAGCTTGTCGATCGCCTTGAGCGTCTCCCGCTTGTCGGGCAGCGCCTGCATCAGGTTGGTCGAGTAGACGAACCAGCCCTTGATCGGGTACGGCTTGGCCGTGAGCGTCGCGTCGCGGATGCTGGTCGTGATGCCCTCATCGGCGAACGGATACTGCGCGGCGTCGGAGCCGTCGGCCTTGCCTTTCCCGGATTTCGGATAGCCGGGCAGCCCGTACGGCGCGACCTTCATCCCCGCCGACAGGAACAGGCCGCCCTTTTGCCCCCAGTTGCCGAGCAGCGCGGACAGAAGCGCGATCGCGCGACTGCGCTGCGTGTCGTCGCCGTACCAATTCACGCGCCTGCCTGGGTGGATGATGGTTGCCGGGCGGCGGCTCGCGAACTCGCGTGCCGCGGCGCGGATCAGCTCGGCCGAAACCCCCGTTTCCTTCGCCGCCCACTCGACCGTGTAACCCTTGATCTCGGCGACGAATCGGTCGAAGCCGTGGCCATACTTTTCGACAAATGCCTTGTCGTAGCGGCCTTCGCTGACCAGCAGGTTCATCCAGGCGAGCAGCAGCGCGAGGTCGGTGCCGGGCTTGATCGGCAGCCAGTACCTGGCCTTGCTGGCGGCGACCGAGAAGCGCGGGTCGACGACGATGATCGGCACGCGGCGCTCGACCGCCTGCGCGAACTCCTGCACCTGCGAGTTGTGCATGTTCTCGCCCAGATGCGAGCCGATCAGGACCAGGCAGTCGGTATTCTTGATGTCGGTCGGCTCGGGCGAACCCAGGCCGGTCCCGAAGGTCAGCATGAACCCGGTGTCGCGCGGGCCCCGGCACTGCGCGTACGACGGGCCGGCGAGGTTGACGACGCCGTAGCTCTTCAGCACATGCTGGAAGAAGCGCTGGCCGAAGCCGTGGTTGAACAGTGCGATCGACTCGGCGCCGTGCTCGGCCTTGATCGTCTTCATCCGGTCGGCGACATAGGTGAGCGCCTCGTCCCAGGTCACTGCCTTCCACTGCTCCTTGCCGCGCTCGCCGACGCGCACCAGCGGCTTCTGCAGTCGGTCGGGATCGAAGTGCGCGCCGACCGCGCCGGTGCCGCGCGGGCACAGCCGGCCGTTGCTCTGCGGATCCTTCGGGTTGCCCTCGAACTTCCACAGCTTGCCGTCGCGCAGGTACGCAATGCCGCCGCAGCGCCAGAAGCACATTTCGCAGAACGTCGGAATCGTCGTCACGCCCTTGGCGGGCGGATCTGCCGCGTTTGCGAGCTGCGTCAGCGGCTCCCACTGCGTCGCAACCGCCGCGGCACCGAAGGTCGTAGCCGAGATCTTGAGAAAGCGTCGGCGCGAAACAGTTTCCATGAGTTCACTCTCGCTTGGCCCGCGCCCTGCGTTTGCCCCCGATCGGGCACTGCGCGCGCGGCACTCGTTGCTGTCGGTGCGCGCAGTTTGCGCGCGCCGCGCGGTTCGTTTCTTGATCCTGATCACATCTGATGCGGCATATAAACGTATATGCGCATCGACGCATGCTATATCCTTGGAAGCAACCTCCGGGACCGATGCGACATACGTTGAAGCGGATGTCATGGACTGCGACGTTCGGTCGCAGCGCATGCCGTTGGGAGAGCCCTCGACGCGGGCGCGTGGCAACAGGGGCGCAAAAAAAAGGGCGGAGCGCCCGAGGCGTCCGCCCGCGACAGTGCAGTGCAGGTCCGGCTACTTCTTCGGCTTCTCGACCGGATAGCCGGCCTTCACCCAATCGGCGAACAGCATGTCGACCGAGGTGACGTTGGTGAAGCCCAGCTCCATCAGCGTCTTGGTCGCCAGCGCGCAGCGACCGCCCGACGCGCAGTACAGCGTCATCTTCTTGGACATGTCGGTCTTGTCGGGGAAGCCGACGAGCTTCCAGATCCGGAACTCGATCAGGCCGCGCGGGACATTGACCGCCCCGGGGACGAAGCCGTCGTCGAATTCGTTCTCGTTGCGCACATCGACGATGAGCCCGAGATCCTTCTTGTCGAAGCCGGCCTTGAACTCCGGCATCTTGATCGTCTTGATCTCGGACTTGGTCTTGGCGACCAGCTGGTTGATCGACGGCGGATAGCTCGGCGCGGGCGCCGCGGCCTGGGGCGCGGGCGCGACCGCCGTTGCCGTCTGTGCGAACGAGCCGACGGCGAACGTCGCGCCGGCGACGAGCAGGGCAGTGACGAGCAGGGTCTTGCGATGGTTCATGGAAGCTCCTTGTGGGTCGACGAAAGTGTTCTTGCCCGCTCGCGCCGCTGGCGGGCGCACTTTCGGCGCCGGCCGTTGGCCGCCGTTCACGCGGTCCACGGTCGCGAGCAGATCAGAGTGCCCAAACGCTAGCACCCGCCACACCCGGTCCGTTTGACCCTCGTCAACGCTGCTTCCGACGCGTGGCTGGGTCGTCGTATATGCGTCGGTGCGCAACTATCGCGGCGAGCGTTGCGAACGCCGCGGTCGGCTCAATAGCGCGATGCCGGCGGCAGCGCGTCGGCGCCGCGGAATGCGGTGCGCATCCTCTGCTCGGTCTCCTGCGAGGCGACCTGGCGGCCCTGCTTCTTCTGCGCCAGCGCGAGGCCCCGCAGCGACCAGCCGTTGTCCGGGTAGTGTGCGAGATCCTCGCGATAGACACGCTCGGCATCCGCCGCGCGACCGGCGTCGAGCAGTGCCGCACCCAGGGCATGGCGGGTCGGGGCTAGCCAAAGATGAGGCTCGTCGTAGACGAGGCTGTCCTCGATCGCCGTGGCCTCGACCAGCAGCGGGATCGCGTCCGCAGGCTTGCGCTCGGCCAGCGCGATGTCGGCACGCAGCGTCAGCGCGGCGATTCGCGCGAGCTTCTCGGCGGCGTTGATGTTCTTGATCTTGGTCTTGGCGAGTGCCGGGTCGGCGGCGTAGCGCTCCAGCCGGGCCAGTTCGTCGCGCGCGGCGGCGAGCTGGCCGGTGCGCGCCCGCGCGGTGCCACGGGCGTAATGCCAG
>DATIUK010000196.1:0-9764 GCA_035466885.1 Casimicrobiaceae bacterium | reverse complement strand
CAACTCCGAGGACGGCTCGGCGGCCAAGGGCGGTGACCTCGGCTGGCTGTCCCCCGGCGACACCGTGCCCGAGTTCGAGGCGGCGATGAACAAGCTCAAGGTCGACGAGCTCTCGCTGCCCGTCCGCTCGTCGTTCGGCTGGCACCTCATCGTCGTCAAGCAGCGGCGCACGCAGGACATCACTCTCGACCGCAAGCGCGACCAGGCGCGCATGGCGATGCGGCAGCGCAAGTCCGACGAGGGCTTCCAGGAGTGGATCCGGCAGCTGCGCGACCGGGCCTTCGTCGAGTACAAGATCGACGACCGCTGAAATCCGCGGCGGCGGCGCGCTCCCCGGACGCCGTCGATGCTTCGGGCGCGACCCGGGCGGGGGCAACCGCGCGAGGGGCCGTCAGCGCTTCGCCGGCGCCGCCGGATACAGCAGCACGCGATCGAGCCTGATGCCGCTCGCCGCGGGTGCGAGCGTCAGCGCAATCCGAATGTCGGTGGCGATGACCGACGACTTCCTCCAGGCGGCAGGCCAGCGCAGCGGCACGCGCGCCGACTTCGTGGCGCTGCCGATTTCCTGCCAGGCGGGATCCCCGTCGACGCGGGCCTGCACGGTGACCCGTTCCAACGCGCGCTCGTCGCCGACGTGCAGCGCGAGCAGGTCGGTCGCGAGCGGCCGGATGACGAGGTCATGCGGCGAATCGATCGTCACCACGCCGTCGACGGCGGTCAGCGCCAGGTGGCCGCGCCCGGCGACGAGCGTGCCGCGCTGCGCGGTCCAGCCGTCGTCGTCGGCGTGTCGTGCGCTCCCGAACGTCCACAGCTGCGCCCCGCTCGGCAGGTCGGCGTGGCTCACCAGAAAGTCGCGCATCGCGTCCTCCGCCGGCGTGTTGCGCCACGACGTGTAGGCAACGTAGTCGGGCGTGCCGGCGAAGAGGCCGTTCGATCCGTTCCAGGCCATCGCCGAGACGCCGCTGCCGCCGTAGTTGAAGACGTCGCGGAAGGTCCGGTAGGCCTGCACGTAGGTCGGCAGCTCCTTGGGTCGCTTGAGGTCGGTCGAGTTGAACTCGACGATCGCCCAGCCTGGGTCCATCCGGGCGAAGGTGGCGTAGAGGCTGTGCGGGCCCTCCATGCGCACGCGGTTGGCCGCCGCCTCCCCGTAGAGCACGGCGCCGAGGTGCCCGTCGCGGGGGATCGCGCCCTCGATCGACATCCCCGCCGAATCGTAGTTCTGGGCATGGCTGTCGAGACGGATGGCGAAGGGGTTCAGGCCCGGGTCCGGGGCCATGAAGCCCTGCGCCGAGAAGATGCGGCTGCGCGGGATGCCTGCGGCGTGCGCCCACGACGAGAGCTCGTCGTAGTGGAGGTCGACGACGTGCTTGCGGAAGCTGTCCCAGAGCTGCCACCACGGGTCGTCGAAGACGGGAATCTCGCCCGGGCGCACTTCCGGGTTGCGCGGCGTCCCGGGGAAGTGCCGGGGCGGGTCGACCTCGTTCCACGACGACCAGCGCTGGCGGGCGATGCGATTGACGTCGGAGAGCGCCAGCGGCTGGCGCCGCCGGTACGCCGAGAGGTCCGGCACGCCGGGCATCGTTGCGCCCGCATAGGGACCGCTGCCGCGCAGCCACTCGCGGAACTGCAGGATCATTCCCGGGTTGTAGTCGAAGCTCTCCTTCTGTTCGAAGAACGGGTTCATGTAGGTGTCGGAGTCCAGCACGACTCCGACGAACAGCTGCGGGTGCGCGCGCGCGAACGACGCGACGATCGCCGCCGCCGCCTGCAGGTTGCGGCGCTTGTACTCGCGCACCTTGGTGGCGTAGACGTTGTAGGTCAGCGTGCGGGCGAGTTCCGGCGACTCGGTCGAGCCGGCCTGACCCTTGAGGTAATTGTCGGGAAACGTCCGGTTGTCCTGGCTCCACTGGACGTTGCGGTCGTCGTCCTCGAGGTGGTCGTTGAGGTCCCACTCGGGCGTGTTGCAGCTCGCATCGCCCCAGACGCCGCCGTTGAGGATGAACTGCACCGGCACCCCGTGCTTCACCGCGTGCCGGATCACGCCGGCGAGGTTGTCGTCGACGACGCGCCTCGTCCCGCACTTGCGCGCCAGGTCGAACTCCGGATCGAACACCCAGTCGCCGGCCGCCCCCCGCGTCGAACGCATGTAGAGAACGGGAATCGCCATCCCAACCCGCTGCGTTCGCGACAGATACTCGCGGTATTCGGTGCCGATGCCGTCGCCGCCGCCGACGGCGAGCCCCGAGGTCATCATCAGGAAGCTGAACGGAGCGGCGGCGAGCGCCGGTCGCGCGGCGAGGAGATCGCTCCACATCCCTCGCGCGGCCGGTGGCACCAGCGCCTTCCGGGCGAGCACGGTTTCGCGTCCGTCCTTGGCGATGGCCACCACGGCGAGTTCGTGCCGCTGTGCAGTGAGGTCGGGGATCGACCCGGTGAACGCGAAGCCGTTCGCTGCGCCGTCGGGATAGCCCGGCTTCTCGGCAGCGACGTCCGGTCGCGGGAGACCGAAGCGGGCCGGGTAGGCCCGGTCGCCGACGCGGATCTCGACGCCGCGAATGCCGGCCGGATCGAGCGCCCAGCCGTTTACGGCAACCGTGTCGCCGACGATCAGTTCGTCCGCCGGGGCATCGACCCAGCCGATCGTCTCCTTCGGCAGCACCGGCGCCGCGGCCGCCGTGGGCGCAGGAACCGGTGTCGGCGCCGGTGCGCGTCGATACCCCGCCTGGAACGAAGCCGTGGCCACCGCCGCGGCGAGCAGCAGCGCCGCGACCCCGACCCCCACGCGATGCCAAGCCTGCAGGACCGGGTCGTCGCCGGTGCCGGACGGTGCCCCCATCGGTGAACAGGCCCTAGGCGGGCGCGGCAGCCGGGAGCGTCTTTTCCATCACCGCGCAGGCGATGTGGACGCCGGGGGCGAGCTCGTGGCGGTCGAGCGCGACCTGGCGGAAGCCCAGCGCGTGGTAGAACGGCACCGCGTTGAGCGAGGCGTCGCTGACGACCCAGGGCAGGCCGCGGGCCCGTACGTCGTTCTCGAGCATCCCCGCGAGCGCGGTGCCGATGCCCCGGCGCTCCCAGTCGGGGTCGACATAGATCGCCTCGATCACGGCTTCCTCGGGCAGCAGCTCGGCAAAGCCGACGATGCGCTGCTCTCCGGGGTCCGTGGTTTCGGCGACGACCAGCCGGCGGCTGCCGAGCAGACCGAGATAGGTCTCCGGCTGCACGCGCCCGACCCAGGCGTCGAGCTCGTCCTCGGTGTAATAGCTGGCCGCCGACGCGCGGATCGCGCGGGCGTGGACCCTCCAGATGCCCTGCGTGTCGGCGGCCACGGCGTCGCGCAGCCTGACGTTCGCGGGCAATCCCGGTTCGCTCATGGTGGCCATCGGTTGCGACTCCGCTTCGCCGTTCCCGTGCCGGAACCGGTCGCTACTCGCTCTGGTAGACGTACGGCGATTGCGGCACGCGGCCGGCGTCCATCTCCCGCCGCAGCGCAAGGTCCTGCGGGCTCTTGTCCCACCAGATCGCGCGGCCTTGCTGTTGCCCCCGCGCGAGATCGGGCCTGTTCGCCAGCAACTCGCCGATGAACCGCGTGTGCTCGGATACGTAGTGGCGCGAGGGGAGCATCATGATGTCGAGCGGTGCCGCGGTGGGGGGACGGGTTTCATTTTATCACCCGGCGGGTGTCTCCTGCGACCGCGTCGGGCGCCCCGCGACGATGTCGAAACGGAACAGGCGGCACTCGAGGTTGCCGTTGAACAGCGGCGTCCTGCGCGACGGCTTCAGGCCGATGAGCTTGGCGAGGCGCAGGTCGCCGGTGATGAGGCACGCGGTCCAGCCGGCGAAGTGCTGCTTCAGCGCGTCGCCCAGCCGGGGGTAGAACGCGGCCAGCGCCGCCTCGCTGTCGAGGCGCACGCCGTAGGGCGGGTTGGTGACGATGAGGCCGGCCGCCGCCGGCGCGCGGCGCTCGAGCACGTCGCCGGCCTCGATGGCGATCCACTCGGCGACGTCGGCCGCCGCCGCGTTGGTGCGGCAGGCCTTGATCGCCTGCGCGTCGACGTCGCTCGCGAACACCACCGGCGACTCCGGGGCCGGCAGCGCGCGGTCGCGGGCGCGCTGGCGGATCCGCTGCCACGTCGGCCCGTCGTACCAGGCGAGCTTCTGGAACCCGAACGCACGGCCGAGGCCGGGAGCGCGGCCGGAGGCCTGCAGCGCTGCCTCGATGGCGATCGTGCCGCTGCCGCACATCGGATCGAGCAGCACCGTGCCGGGCTGCCAGCCGGACAGTGCCAGCAGGCCGGCGGCGAGGTTCTCGCGCAGCGGCGCCAGGTCGGCATCGCGCCGGTAGCCGCGCTTGAACAGCGGCTCGCCCGAAGTGTCGAGGTAGAGCGTGGCCTCGCGGTCGGTGAGGTAGGCGTGGACCCGGACGTCGGGGCGCTCCTTGTCGACCGACGGCCGCGTGCCGCCGGCGTCGCGGAAGCGGTCGCAAACCGCGTCCTTGACCTTCAGCGTCGCGAACTCGAGGCTCTGCAGCGGCGAGCGCGTGGCGGCGAGGTCGACGCGCAGCGTCCGCTCGACACGGAAGTGCGCCGGCCAGTCGACATCCTTCGCCAGACGGTAGAGGTCGTCCTCGCTGCGGTAGCGGCCGTGCGCGACCTGCCAGAGTATGCGGCTCGCGAGCCGGGACTCGAGGTTCGCGTGCAGCGCGAGCTCGCGCGGTCCCGAGAACGAGACCCCGCCTTCGGCCTCGGCGACGAACTGCGCGTGGAGCGCCTCGAGTTCGGCGGCGAGCGGCGCCTCGAGGCCGCGCGGGCACGGGGCGAAGAAGCGGTCGAGCGGGGCGGCCATCGCAGTCCTTCGTGGCTACCCGGGGAAGCGCCGCCGGGTGAGCGCCCGCGCGCCGTCTGACGCGTTGCTCATCCGCTCATGCTCCCGGCAGCACCGGTGGTCGCCCGTGCCACATGCCGGTGATCGCGGCGGTCAGGCGAGGAAGTCGACCGTGGAAGAAGTGACCGCAGCCGGGGAAGACGACGATCGGCAGTTCCTGCGGCCGGGCCCAGGCGAACACCTCGGCGAGCGGCACCACGTCGTCGTCCTCGCCGTGGATGACGATCGTGTCCTCGGGCACTCCGCCGACGGCTAACCGCCCGACCGCGGGACCGACCAGCACCATCCGCTGCGCGGCGACCCGCTGCGCGAGGCGCCATTGCACGAAGCACCCGAACGAGAATCCGGCGAGTACCAGCGGCAGGCCGCGTCCGAAGCGCGTGCGCGCGTGGTCGAGCGCCGCGTGTGCGTCGTCGGTCTCGCCGATGCCCTCGTCGAAGGTCCCCTCGCTCGCACCCACGCCGCGGAAGTTGAAGCGCACGCTGGCGTAGCCCAGTCCCTGGAAGCTGCGGGCCAGCGTCTGCGCGACCTTGTTGTCGAGCGTGCCGCCCTGGACCGGATTCGGGTGGGCGACGAGCGCGATGCCGGACGGCGCGTGCACCGGGTGGCCGATCGCCACCTCGAGCGTGCCCGCCGGGCCGTCGATGGTGAAGCGCTCGGTCGTCCTTGCGGTCAAATCCGCAGCCTCTCCACGATCTCGCCGCCGACCAGGTGCCGGTCGATGATCTCGTCGACGTCGCTGCGGTCGACGTAGGTGTACCAGACCGCTTCCGGGTAGATCACCAGCACCGGGCCCTCCTCGCAGCGGTCGAGGCAGCCGGCGCGGTTGATCCGCACCTTCCCCTTGCCGGCGAGGTCGAGTTCCTTGATCCGCCCCTTCGCGTAGGCCTGCAGTTCGCTGGCCGACCGGTTGTTGCAGCAGTTCTCCGGGGCCTCGCGCTGGTTGCAGCAGAAGAAGACGTGGCGCTGGAAGTGGCTCATGGGCGGCGGGACCGGCGTTGCGCGGGAGCGGACCGACAATTATAGCGGACCGGGGGGTCGCCCTCCCGGGGCCGGCGGGGGGCAGGGCTATAATCGGCCGCTGGCGTACCGCGACCCGGGGCACGCCGGTTTCCTGCCCGAATCCCGCCCGCTTGAAGATCTATCGCCGGTTGCTCAACTACGTGCGCCCGTATCGGGGCGTGTTCGCGGTCGCGATCGTCGGCATGCTGCTGGTCGCGTCGGCCGACGTGGCGATGCTCAGGATCATCCAGCCGCTGTTGAACGACATCGGCCAGGTGCACGCCCAGAACTCGTGGTGGCTGCCGGTGCTCGTCGTCGGCGTGTTCGCCCTGCGCGGCATCGGCTCGTACGTGAGCGACTACGGTCTCGCGTGGATCGGCTCCAAGGTCGTGTTCGACCTGCGCTGCGAGGCGTCCGACCACCTGCTGCGGATGCCGACGCCGTTCTACGACGCGAGCTCGGCGGGTTACCTGCTGTCGAAGGTCACCTACGACGCACAGCAGGTGGCCTCGGCCGCATCCGAGGCGGTGACCAACGCCATCCGGGCGGCGTTCACGATCTCGTTCATGCTCGCCTACCTCCTGTACATGAACTGGCAGCTGACGCTGATCGCCTTCGCGGTGTTTCCGCTGGTCGGCGTCACGATCCGGCAGATCAGCCGGCGCCTGAAGCGGGTGAGCGCGCTGCTGCAGGAACGGATGGGCGTTCTCACCCACACGCTGGAGGAGACCATCGGCGGGCACCGCGTGGTCAAGGTCTTCGGCGGCGAGCGCTACGAGAGCGACCGGCTGCGTGCGGCCTCCGACAAGCTCAGGCTCGCGACTGCCAAGCAGGCGGCGGCGTCGGCGCTGGGCACGCCGATCAACCAGTTCATCATCTCCCTGGCCGTCGGCGCGATTCTCTGGGTGGCGATCCGGCAGAGCGCCGGCGGCAGCTACGGCGCGGGCGACTTCGTCGCCTACATCTTCGCGCTGCTGCAGCTCATGAACCAGCTGAAGGTGATGTCGGGGATCAACGCGGTCATCCAGCGCGGCATGACCGCGGCGGAAAGCGTGTTTGCGTTGATCGACGCTCCGCCGGAGACCGACACCGGAACGCAGGCGCTGGAGCGCGCCCGCGGCGCCCTCGCCTTCGAGCGGGTGACGCTGCGCTACGGCGAAGGCGCCCGCCCGGCGCTCGACAGCGTGGATCTCGTCATCGCCCCCGGCGAGTCCGTCGCGCTGGTCGGCCCCTCGGGCGGCGGCAAGACCTCGCTCGTCAACCTGATTCCCCGTTTCTACAACCCGGGCTCGGGACGGGTGCTGCTCGACGGCTGCGACCTGCAGTCGATCCGCCTTGCCGACCTGCGCCGCCAGATCGCGCTGGTGAGCCAGGACATCGTGCTCTTCAACGACACGATCGCGGCGAACATCGCCTATGGCACGATGGCCGGTGCGTCGCGCGAGGCGATCGAGCGCGCGGCCGCCGCGGCGAACGCGCTGGAGTTCATCGGGCAGCAGCCCGCCGGGTTCGAAACGGTGGTCGGCGAGCGCGGCGTGCGCCTGTCCGGCGGCCAGCGCCAGCGCATCGCCATCGCCCGCGCGATCCTCAAGGACGCGCCGATCCTGATCCTCGACGAGGCGACCTCGGCGCTCGACACCGAATCGGAGCACCTGATCCAGGCGGCGCTCGACGGCCTGATGCAGGGGCGCACGACCATCGTCATCGCGCACCGGCTGTCGACGGTCGAGCACTGCGACCGCATCGTCGTGCTGGATGGGGGCAGGATCACCGAGGCCGGCACGCACGCCGAGCTGCTGGCGCTGGCAGGAACCTACGCGCGGCTGCACTCGCGGCAGTTCGCCGACGAGGCCGATCCCGCGTCCTGAGCGCAGGCCGGGTCGCTCCGCCCCACCGCGGGACCGCCTGACGCGGGCGGTCAGGGACCGGCTGGCCCCGACGGGTCGCGGCAGGCGATCTCGCGCCGGATCCCGTACCCGATCAGCATCGCGTTGAGCGCCCAGAACTCCTTGCCGGTCGAGCGGATCATGAAGTCGTCGGTGAGGTTCTTGACGACGAACGCGATCAGCATCGTCAGCCCCGCGAGGCCGACGGCCGCGAGCGTCCGGTCGGCTGCGCGGAGAAAGACGCCGTAGCGCCACGCGATCGCGGCGAGCAGGGCGACGAGCGTCGCGACGCCGACGGCACCGGTCTGCAGCCAACGGCTGACGAAGAGGTTGTGCGCGTGGGCGAGCAGCGGGTCGCCGAGGCTCGCCTGCAGCTCTTCGCGCAGGATCGACTTGCCGAAGCCGAAGCCGGTCCAGGGCCGCTCCCGGATCTGCTCGATCGTGCGCCCCCAGAGCAGCAGTCGCGGATCGTCGGCGAGCGCCTGGGCGAGCGTCGTGTCCGGCTTGAAGTCGGTGCGGGTGCGTTGGATCGCGGCGTCGACGAACAGCCCCGCGAGAACCAGCAGCAACGCCACGAGCGCACCGATCCAGCGCCACGACACTGCGTTGCGACGCCCGCGCCAGCGCCACGCGGACAGCGCGGCCGCCGTCAGCGCTGCGGCCGCGAGCGACACCCAGATCATCCGGTTCTCGGTGAGCCGCGCGGCGAAGAGCAGCAGAAGGAATGCGGCGGCGAGGACGGCCACGGTTCGGCGGCTGCTGCCGAAGCCGACGGGCGCCGGCAGCGCCAGCAGCGGCAGCAACGGCAGCGCGAGCACGATGTAGGTCGAGAAGTGCCCGGCGCCGCCGTGCGCGCGCGTGAGCGCCTGCTGCGCATTGAAGCCGCCGGCGGCGAGCGCGGTGCCCACCGCCAGCGCGGCCAGCAGCGTCGCGGCGCCGACGGCGGTCGCGACGAGCGCCCGCAACGCCGGTCCCGAGCGCGCGGCGACGAAGAAGACTGCTGCGGTCGCGAGGCCCCAGCCGATCTCGGTGCCGAGTTCGGAGCGCGTGTACTCCGGCCGGATCGACCACGTCAACGACGCCATCGACCAGGCCGCCCACACGGCGACGCCGAGCGCGAGGCCGGCGTCGGGCAGCGGTATCGGCTCGTTGTCGTAGAAGATCGTCCCCAGCACCAGCCAGACCGCCAGCAGCAGCGCGAAGCCGAACGCCGCCGAGCGCAGCAACGTCTGTCCGCTGATCGCGAACAGCGCGAAGTAGGTGCAGGCCCAGCACAGCAGGCTCCAGCGCAGCAGCGCGAAGACGCGGGCCCGCATCGCCGCGCCGCCCGCTGCCGCCGGATCAATGGGCGTTCGTCTGCGCACGTTCGGGGGTGGACGGCAAGCTGCAGCGCGACAGCGCGGCCTCGACTGCGGCGGCAACGTCGTCGGGCGAGAGATTGCGCACGTCCTCGCCGGGACCCTGCAGCGGGACGTGCCGCAGGCTGGGGTTGGGCGAGGGGCAGTCCTGCTTGAGGACGCCCTGGCGCGGGTCCGACCACAGCGAGACGATCTCGAGCGGGAAATCGTCGGCGAGGTAGTAGGTCACCGTCAGGACGCCGCTGTCCGGGGCGACGAGGATCCGGCAGCGCGTGCGGATCACGGCCAGGAGTTCGAGGAAGTCCGTGCGTCCGCGCAGGTCGAGTGCGTCGGTGCCGGCGTAGGCCGCATCCGCCGTGTTGCCGAAGAGCACCCAGCGCACGCCGCGCGCGGCCGGAAACCGGGCGAACAGCGCCTGCCACGCCGCGACCGGCCAGTCCTTCACGTAGCCGTAGTACCGGGCCGTTTCCGAATGGACGTGCGCGCCGATGACGACTTCGGCGCCCGCGGGCGGGGCCAGCCGATCGGCGAGCGCGTTCCAGGCGGGATCCCAGCGCAGCGCGGGCGGAAACGCCCGTCGGTCGTCGCCGAGCCAGCGCGTCGGGTCGGGGTCGGCGAACACCGTCGCGTCCGGCGG
>DATIUK010000195.1:0-2719 GCA_035466885.1 Casimicrobiaceae bacterium | reverse complement strand
GCGTAGAGCGGCCAGACCTTCTCTTCCAGCGCGCGGGTGATGGCGGCCTTCCTCGCCTGCGGGCTCGCGCGCAGCGTCGAGCCGGTGACGGTCAGGCGTTTCATCATGATCGGACGCCAGTCGCAGTCGACCCGCCCGCCGCGCAGGAACGCGATGATCACCAGCCGGCCCTCGAGCGCCAGGCACTTCAGGTTCTTCTCGATGTAGTCGCCGCCGACCATGTCGAGGATCACGTCGACGCCGCGCCGGGCGGTGAGCCGCGCGACCTCGGCGACGAAGTCCTCGCTCCGGTAGTCGATTGCGTGGTCGGCGCCCACGCTCCGGCAGACCGCGGTCTTCTCCGCGCCGCCGGCGGTGGCCAGCACCGTGGCGCCCAGTGCCTTGGCGAGCTGGATCGTGGTGAGGCCGATGCCGCTGGTGCCGCCGTGGACGAGCAGCGTCTCGCCGGCGACGAGGCGGCCGCGGTCGACGACGTTGTTCCAGACGGTGAACACGTTCTCGGGCAGGCTCGCCGCCTCGACCGCGGACAGGCCGGCGGGCAGCGGCAGGCAGTAGTCGGCCGGCGTCGTGCAGTACTCGGCGTAGCCGCCCCCGGGAGTGAGCGCGCAAACTGCATCGCCGACCTTCCAGCGCGCCACGCCGGCGCCGCACGCGACGATCGTGCCGGCGACTTCCAGGCCTAGGATCGGCGAGGCGTCGGCCGGGGGCGGGTAGGCACCGGCGCGCTGCAGGCAGTCCGGTCGGTTGACGCCGGCGTGACTCACCCGGATCAGCACCTCGCCGGCGGTGGGTTGCGGCACCGGTCCGGTCGCGATGTGCAGGACGTCGGGGGCGCCCGGCTCGCGGCAGGCAATGTGGCGCATCGTGGCGGGCAGGTTCATTCGCGTGTCCTCGTCAGGGGTGGTTGGCCGCTCCGCTGCCGGCTGGATTCGTCACTGGCGGCCATTGTAGATGGCGCCTTGGCGGTGTCGACGGCGCTCGCGTCCGCCGGCACGGTAAAGGTCGGCGGCGATCCGTGGCGCAGGCGCGAGGCGAGCAGGGCGCCGGTGAGCGCGCTGGCGGCGGCCAGCAGGAACGTCGCGGCCGGGCCGTGCCGGTCGACGAGCCACCCACCCACTGCCATGCCGGCGCCGACACCGGAAACGATCGACGTCATCTGCCAGGTGAAGGCTTCGGTCGCGTGGCGCGCCGGCGCGTGGGTGGCGACCAGCATCGACACCGCCGAGAGCGACGGCGCGACGAGGAGCCCGGCGACGATCGCCGGCAGGGCGAGGATCCAGGGCGAGGCGACCAGTGCGTGCAGCGCGATCGGCAACGCGAGCACCGCCAGCATCCACGGCAGCTGCCGTTCGACCGGCGCGCGCAGCGCGAGGCCGCCGTAGGCGATGCCGCCGGCCGCACTGCCGATGGAGTTGATCGCGATCAGGATGCCGCCGACGGCAGGCATGCCGGCGCGGGTGGCGAAGCCCGGATAGCCGACTTCGAGCAGGCCGAACACGAACGCCAGCGTGATCGAAATCGCGTAGACGTGGAGGAGCCGCGGCTCGCCAAGAGGGCCGAGGAACCGGGTGCGCGCTCCGGCGGCCTCGCGCCGCCAGTAGCGCGGCGCCGGCGAGTTGAGGAACAGCGGCGCCGCGATCGCCGTGAACAGGACCGCCACGCCGAACGCAACTGCGGGGGTGGCCACGGCGAGGAACAGCGCGACCAGCGCCGGTCCGACGGTGAAGTTGATCTCGACCAGAACCGCGTCGACGGCGAAGGCGGTGCGCCGCAACTCGCCCTCGTCGAAGCGGTGCCGCCACAGCGTGCGCGTGAGCACCGAAATCGGTGGCGCCAGCGCGCCGGCGACGATCGCCAACGCGGCAATCGCGACGACCGGCAGGCCGAGCGGATCGGCGATGAGGATCAGGAAGAGTGCCGACGGTTGTACGGTGCCGGTGAGCAGCAGCACACCGGTCAAGCCGCGCCGGTCGACGGTCCGGCCGAGGATCGGCGCCACCAGCGCGGAGGCGACGAGGTAGCCGCCGACGATCGCGCCCGCGGTCGCGAACGAGCCGACCAGCGCGCGCAGGTGCATGAGCAGCGCCAGCGACAGCATGCCGATGGGCATGCGCGCGATCAGCGCGACGGCCAGCAGCGCGGCGGTGTCGGGCAGGCGCAGGAAGCGGCGATAGCGCGCCGTCAACACGTCGGCCGCCCCGCGCAGGCGGTGCTGCCTCAATACAGGACCCGCACGTTCTCCGGCGCGAGCCACTCCCGCAACTGCGCGATCAGCGTATCGTCGGGAACGACGCGCCACGCGTCGGGCAGCGACACCGTCCCCTCGAGGCCGTGGTTGCGGTAGTCGATGACGACCGGGCACTCGCCTTCGCGGAACGGCGAGAGCAGCTCGAAGAGGCGTGCGGCGTCCGCGCCGCCGTTGCACGACAGAGCAATGCCGCGCGCGTGCCGCTGGCGGATCGTCGCCAGGTCGAAGACCCGGTCGGCGATGATGCGCAGGCCCTGCGCCTGCCCGTCGTCGCCCATGCGCGCCGCCACCTTCGCCTCGACAATCAGCAGCTGGTCTTCGCGCAGCAGGCTGCGCGCCTCGTCGAGGATCTCGCTGTAGACGGTGACCTCGGCGGTCCCCTCGCCGTCGTCGAGCGTGACGAACGCCATCTTGCCGCGCTTGCTGGCCTGGACGCGCAACGAGGTGACGATGCCCGCGATCAGCGTCGGC
>DATIUK010000194.1:0-9149 GCA_035466885.1 Casimicrobiaceae bacterium | reverse complement strand
GACCCGCCGGCAGTGGATGACGCCGGCTCCCCATTCGAGGAGACGCCATGAAGCTGCAATACCCATCGTGCCTCAATGCCGACTTCGGTTTGGTCGTGGTGCTCGCGGCCATGCTGGCGGTTGGCATGTCGGCGATGCTGCTGGCCGGCGCCGAGCCGGCAAGCGGCGAGCACGGGATCGCGACGCAGGTTGCCGCACCGCGCGCCGCCGCCGAGATCGGCCAGGTCGTGCCGTATCGCGTCGAAGTCGTCGGCGTGCGCGTGCACGAGACCGCACAGGGCGACACGGCGGAGCTACGCGCCCGGCGCGAGCGCTCCGGCTGACTGGCAGCTCGCCTCGCTGCGGCTCTTTCGGCGTTGCGGCAGCGCGGACCGCCGCCGCCGCTGGAGTAGGCCTGCAGCACCGGGTCTCGCCGGCGAAGCGGCGCCGCCGCGGTGCGGGGGTGCGATTGACCCTGATCAACAGGTGCCGTCGCGCCAGCGCCTATGCTTGCCTGAGCCGCAGGATCCGCGGCGGGGCCGGTTGACGCCGTGGCGGCGCCGGTCAGCACATGATGCCCCGGACGCTCAAGCTCAAGGTCGCGCTGTCGGTCGCCGTCGGCCTCGCCGTGGTGCTCGGCCTGTACTCGACGTTCGTCGTGAGGCAGCAGCGCCAGGACCTGCTCGACGCGGCGGTCCATCACGTGCTGCAACTCTCGGACGCGATCGTGCGCAGCACGCACTTCATGATGCTCCAGAACCAGGCGTCCAGCGTGCACCGGATCATCGTGGACGTCGGGCGCAGCAAGAACATCGACCGGATCCGCATTTTCAGCAAAAAGGGGGTCGTGATCGACTCGACCCTCGCCACCGAGGTCGGCCTCGCGCTCGACAGCAAGGCCGAGGGATGCGTCTCCTGCCACGCGACCGACCGCCCGCTCGCAAGCGTCGGCGACAGCGACCGGGTGCGGTTCTTCGCGATGCCCGACGGCCGCCGCATGGTGGGGACGATGCAGGTGATCCGCAACGAACCGGACTGCCAGACCGGCAGCTGCCATGCGGGTGCTGCCAAGCAGTCGACGCTGGGCGTGCTCGACGTCGTCTATTCGCTGGCCGAGGTCGATCAGAAAATCCGAGCCAGCGCGATCCGGATTGCCGAGCTCTCGCTCGGGTTCGCCTTGCTCGCGGCGGCCTGCGTCGGGCTGCTCGTGCACCGGCTGGTCTACACTCCGTTGCTCGACCTCGAAGCCGGGGCCAAGCGCCTCGCCGCCGGCAACCTGGAAGAGCCGATCCCGGTGCGCAGCGACGACGAGCTCGGCCAGGTGGCCGCCTCCTTCAACGTCATGACCACCGCGTTGCGGGAAACCGAGTCGGCGCTGCGCGAGTCGGCGCACAACCTGGAGCGGAAGGTGGAGGAGCGCACCGAGCAGCTGCGCGCAGCCGAGGCCGAGGCCCACCAGCGCGAGAAGCTCGCGGCGGTGGGGTTGCTCGCCTCCGGGGTCGCGCACGAGATCAACAATCCGCTGACCGGCGTGCTGACGTTCTCGCACCTCATCCGGCAGAAGATGGCGGACGGTTCGCCCGACGCCGAGGACATGGACCTCGTCATCCGCGAGACCCGGCGCTGCGCCGACATCGTTCGCCGCCTGCTCGACTTCGCCCGCCAGAAGGCGCCGGAAGTGCACTTCACCGACCTCAACGCGGTGATCGTCGACGTCGCCAGGTTCATCGAGCGCTCGGCGCACCTCCACAACACGGCGATGACCATCGAACTCGATCCGGAGCTGCCGCGCGTGTGGGTCGACGAGGACCAGGTGAAGCAGGTCATCATGAACATGCTGGTCAACGCGCAGCACGCGACGGCGGGGGGCGGGAGCATCGTGGTCCGCAGCCGTCGCCACCCGACGCCGCTGTCGCCCGCGCCCGGCGCCGACCCGGTCGAGATGATCGAGATCTCGATCATCGACACCGGCTGCGGGATCCCGGAGGAGGACCTGATGCGCATCTTCGACCCGTTCTTCACCTCGAAGGAGGTGGGCAAGGGCACCGGGCTGGGACTCTCCGTCAGCCACGGCATCGTCAAGGCGCACGGCGGTACCATCCGGGTCGAGAGCGCCGTCGGCGCGGGCTCGGCGTTCCGCGTCTACCTGCCGATCGCGGCGCCGGCGGCGGCCGGGGCCGGACCGATCACGGGAGGAAGCGTCGGATGAGCGCCAGAATCCTGATCGCCGATGACGAGGAGATCGTCATCCGCAGCACCCTTCGCATCCTGGAAGGCAGCGGCTACGCACTGCAGACGGCGAGCGACGGCGCCGAGGCGCTGCGACGGATCGACGAGGATCACTTCGACGTCGTGATCCTGGACATCATGATGCCGAAGCACGACGGCATCGAGGTCCTGCGGCGGGTGAAGGAGACGCATCCCGACATCGAGGTCATCATGTTCACCGGCCTTGCGCAGATCGAGACCGCGGTGAACTGCATGAAGCTCGGCGCGTTCGACTACCTCGCCAAGCCGTTCGATCCGGAGGAACTCAGGCTGGCCGTCACCCGGGCGCTCGAGCGGCGCGCGCTGCGGCAGGAGAACCTGCACCTGCGGCTTGCCGTGGGGTCGAAGTACCGGCTGGACAACATGATCGGGTCCAGCGCGCGCATGCAGCAGGTGTACCGGCTGATCGCGCAGTGCGCCGCGACCAACACCACGGTGCTGATCACCGGTGAGAGCGGCACCGGCAAGGAACTGATCGCCCGGGCGATCCATCACAACAGCCTGCGCAAGTCGAGGCCGTTCGTCGCGGTCGACTGCAACGCGCTGTCCGAGAACCTGCTCGAGAGCGAGCTCTTCGGCCACGCCAAGGGTGCGTTCACCGGCGCGGTGGCGCACAAGAAGGGCATGTTCGAGATGGCCGAGGGGGGCACGCTGTTCCTGGACGAGATCGGCAACATACCGCTCTCGATCCAGGCGAAGCTCCTGCGCGTGATCCAGGAGCGCGAGTACCGGGCCGTGGGGGACACCCGTACCCAGAGCGCGAACTTCCGCCTGGTCGCGGCTTCGAACAGGGACCTGGCGGCGATGGCGGCTGCCGGCGAGTTTCGCGACGACCTCTACTACCGGATCAACGTCTTCCCGATTGCGGCACCGGCGCTGCGCGATCGGCGCGAGGACATCCCGGCGCTCGCGTTCCACTTCGTGAGGGGGTTCAGCCGGGAGCTCGGCAAGGACGTCGACGAGGTCTCCGAGGGTGCGCTGAACCTGCTCGCGAGCTACGACTGGCCCGGCAACGTTCGCGAGCTCGAGAATGCGCTGCACCGGGCGACAATCCTCGCGACCGACCACATCCTGCGCAAGGCGCACCTCGTCGCCATCCTGGAGGCGCGGCCGGATCTCGGCGCGGACATTCCGACGACCGGCGAGGAGTTGAAGCGCCTGAAGAAGGCCCTGCGCGAGCGCAGCGTCGATGACCTCGAGCGGCGGTTCCTGCTCGCGGCGCTCAAGCGCAACGCCTGGAAGGTCACGCAGAGCGCGCAGGACACCGCGATGCTGCGCTCCAACTTCCAGGCGCTGATGAAGAAGCACAACATCCGGGTGCGCGATTCGGAAGCCGGTGCGGACGAGGCGCTGCCGCCGGATCGGGCCGAGCCCCCGATCCCGTGATCCGCCGGCACCCGACGACTGCGATCCGCTAGTCGGCCACCGCGGCGCTGGACTCCGGACCCGCCTTGCGCGGGGCAGTCTCGGGCCTGTCGTCGATCTCCTCGTAGCCGGTGATCATGGCGATCACGTGCTGGGCGGCCGTACGGCCCAGCGTGGTGAGGTAGACGTGGACGAGGAGAAAGACCACGAAGACGATCGACAGCGCGACGTGAACGGTATCGACGACGCGCGCGCCGCCGAACAGGGCAACGGTGCCCGCGAACCGCTGCAGATCCCACAGCACCAGCCCGGTGTAGAACTGCAGGGGCACGAGGACCATCATGACCAGCTGGTAGGCCATGCTCTGCAGCGCGTTGAACTTCCTGTAGACGCTGACGTGGTGCGGGTTGGGATGCCCCTTGAAGATGCCGTATCCGTAGTACGCCAGCTGCCGGAACACCGCGCGGAAGTGCCGGCCCGGGTTGAGCTCGGGATGGTAGACGGTGATCCTGTCCGAGAACAGGTAGAACGCGAGCCAGAGGAAATAGTTGCCGATCAGGACGAAGCCGATCGCGTTGTGGGCGTCGACGATCGTCTTGAACGACATCCCGAGGAGCACGCCGTAGCGGAGCTGCAGGCCGGTGGCGATCAGAGCGACGAAACCGGCGGCGTTGATCCAGTGCCAGATCCGGATCGGTACCGGATGGACGTAGATGCGGGTCACGTGTCGGCTCCGTCTGGCTGGCGGTGCCGCCGGCGGCCGAACCAGCGGCGGGCCGCAAGGTGCAGGGCCGGCACCGCGATGCCGCCTGCGAGGCCGAGCGCCAGCAGGACGTCGAGCTGCCCGAGGCGTGTGCCGCCGATGGCGTAGAAGCCGCGCAACGCCTCCCAGGTGATCGCCGAGCTCAGGACGCCCCGGTGGGCGTCGTAGCGCAGGGGCCTGCCGTCCGCGTCGAGGATCGAGACGGTCACGTGCTGGAACGGCAGCGCGCTCTGATCATGGCAGCCGGTGCACTCCCTGAGCGCGCGTGCCTTGCCGGGCAGTTCGTGCGCCTCGATGCCGGACCGAAGCTCGATCCGGCCGCGCAGCGAAAGCGCTTCTCCGCCGCCTTCGAGATCGGCGAGCAGGCCCCGGAGCTCGTTCGCGTCGAGGCCGTCGTGGTTGACGTCGGCGGCGCGCGCGCGTCGCTCGAACTGCAGCGTGCCGTCGCGGTCCTGCAGCGGGTTGGCGCCGACAAGGATCCGCAGGTCCACCCGGCGCAGCGCATCGGGTGCATGGCAAGCCGAGCAGGCGACGCTCCGGAGGTGGCTGGCCGGGTTGGGCAGCCACTGCTCGTGCTGTTCGGTGGTGTCGCCGTGGCATCCGGTGCAGGCGTTCGTCGGCCCGTCCTGCACCGATGCCGGCGTGACCTCGTGCGGTCGGTGGCAATCGCCGCAGACGGGCGCCGCGAGGCTGCCTGCACGCAGCCGCGTCGCGTGGCTGCTGCCTTCGTAGACCTTGAACACCCGGGCGTGGCAGGCGCGGCAGCTGTCGTTTCGCGCCAGCGCATGCTCGCGTTCGCTGGCGAAGGCCGTTGCATTGACCGGATGGGCAGGAGGCTTGACCTCGGCATGGCAGCCGACGCAGCCGATCGGCCCGTGCACCGACCGCGCGAACGTGGCCCCGTCCACGGTGAGCGACCAGTCGTCGCCGCTCGGCAGCCGTTTGCTGAGGCCCCCGGCGCCGTGGCAGCCGAGGCAGATTCCGTCGCCCTCCGGCAGACCTTCCGCCGCCGGGCCCGTGCGGGCAGCCTCCACGATCGCGCTTGCACAGAGCAGGGCGCCCGCAACGGCGAAGAGGAACCGCCGGAGCGTGCTTGCCAGCATCCGGCGGGCGGTTTCTCGGTCTTGACTCATCGATTGAGGTGAATGGCCCCGGGTTGGCGGGATCGACACGATTCGCTGCCGCGCTCCGGTCCCGCGGAACGGGGAGGACGCGGCAAGGCAACGGTGGGCGGACCGGTCAACGCCGGTCCCCCTTGCCCGTCATGCGATGTCGTTGCGCGCGAATGCGGTTCTGACGCCGAGCCAGACCAGCATCCCCAGTCCGACGAACGGAAGCGCGACGATGTAGGCGAGCCCGACGAAGGGTGCGGCGAGGAAGAGCGCCACGTTCCTGATCCAGGTCGCGAGCCCGGGCACCCGCCTGGCCAGAGCGCGACCGCCGAACCAGAACGGGAACGCCGCCAACGTGACCAGACCGGCGAACGGCAGGACCAGCACGTAGAGGAGACCCAGCGTCGGCGCGCCGAAGCCCACCGCGAGCCGCCGCAGGAGGCTTTCGTCCGCGCCACCGACGCGCGGTTCGGCCGCGACCCGGGGCGCGCCGGCGGGCAGGCCGACGGCCGCGTCGGGCGTGTGCACGCGCCGTTCGCGCAGCGCGTCGCGGGCACTGTCCTCGATCATCGCCGGCGACAGCGGCTTGTGCAGCACGGTCGACACGCCAGCCGCCCGTGCGCGCGCTTCGTTCTCGTCCGTGGCGTAGCCGCTGACGATCACGACCGGCAGCCACGGCTGGCGATCCCTGATGTGCTCGGCGACGGCAATCCCGTCCATGCCGGGCATCCGGATATCCGTGAAGACCAGGTCGTATTCCTCGGCCGCGATCTTGCGCAGGGCCTCGGCGCCATCGCTGGCGGTGACGACCGCGTATCCCCGTCCGGAAAGCACACGGTCGAAGCTCTTGCCAACCACCGGATCGTCATCGACGACCAGCACTTTGCGCAGCGTCTTCATGATGCATCCTTCGCTTCAATGCGTAACACGGGTCCGCAGCGTGCCCGCACCGCGCGAGTCGCCTGCAACCCGGACACCTTCGTCGTCACGGTGCAAGGTCCAGTGCTTCTGTTCCATTGCGCTGTTGGCGGCGGCAATCACTTCCCCAGGGGCGAGCGGCTTGGCGAGGTAGTCGCAGGCACCAAGGCGTATCGCTTCCTTGGCCGTATCCACCGAGGGATATCCGGTGATCACGACCACTTCGCTGTCCGGCCACCTCGCCTTCAATGTCTTCAGCAGCGACATGCCGTCGATGCCGGGCATGCGCAGGTCCAGCAGCACGACGTCGTAGGGCTGGTTTTCCATGGCCCGCAGTGCCTGCTCGCCGTCGCCCACCGCCTCGACCTGGCAGTGCTCGCCCTCGAGCACTCGCGAGTGGCTGCGGCGCACCACCTCTTCGTCGTCCACGACGAGGATCGTTGCATTTGCGTTCATCGCCTGACCCTCCGCACGTCACCCTTCACTCAGAGACATGCGAGATCCGTGCCAGCGGGCGAGGGCCTCGTACGGCGACTGTTTTGTTAGAGGTTTCAATGCGTTGCGCAGGTGCGACCGAACGTCGCGGCAACGACCGACGGGGTGTGAAGCACATCGCCGATGTGCACGGGGCACGCCACCGGAAGTGAATTGACGAGCGTGCTCAATGACTTGATTGCAGGACCCGGGTGTACAAATCCCGTATGCACCCGCGGCCCGCCGGCGGGGGGAAGACCGGGGCGGCCTTCGCGCGGGTCGAGGGTCCCTCGCAGCGGGCACGGCCAGAACGCCGGCGGCGAGCGCCCGCCGGCGCCGATCCGGAGGTCCCCGTGGGAGACGCGCCCGTTGGCGCCTACGGTGCGCCGGCGGCGCGGTCCTTTTGCCAGAGGACGTCGGGAGAACCCGCAGCGCGATTGAGAACGCGGGCCAGCACGAAAAAGAGGTCCGACAGCCGGTTGAGATAGCGGCGCGCGCAATCGCCGACGGCTTCGGCGGCGGCGAGGTGCACGACCGAGCGCTCGGCCCGGCGGCAGACCGTGCGGCAGACGTGCGCCTGCGCCGCGGCCCGCGACCCTCCCGGCAGGATGAAGTCCTTGAGCGGCGGCAGGTCCGCGTTGTGGCGTTCGACCAGCGCTTCGAGCCGCGCCACGTGGGCGTCGGTCACGGCCGTGTAGCCGGGTATCGACAGCTCGCCGCCGAGGTCGAAGAGGTCGTGCTGGACCGCGGCGAGGAGGGCGTCGATGTCCGGGGGCAGCGGTTCGGTGCGCAGCACGCCGAGCGTCGAGTTGAGTTCGTCGACGTCGCCGATGGCGGCGATCCTCGCGGACTCCTTGCTCACCCGCGAGCCGTCGCCGAGCCCCGTGGTTCCGCCGTCGCCGGTGCGGGTGACGATCTTTGATAGTCGATTGGCCATGCGCTGGTGCTCCTCGGTGGCGATGCGGCAACAGCGCATTCTCGGCCAAAACCGGCTCCCGCTCCAGCGCACCGGGGTGAACGCGCGGCGGGCGGGCGTTTCGCGGCGCCCTCCGCTGTGCGAAGATCGCGCCATTCGCGGCGGGTGTCTGCACGCCTGCCGCTTCAGGACCCACCACCGGGGACGACGCCATGAGGAACCCCCAATGAATCCAGCCGCCGGCCAGGATGCCCCGCCGCATGTGCTCTGCCGCGTCGCCGACGGCGTGGCGACGCTGACGATGAACCGCGGCGAGCGCTTCAACGCGCTGTCGCGGCCGATGATCGCGGCTCTGGACGAAGCGCTGGCCGCGGTGGCGCAGGACACGGCCGTCCGGGTCGTCGTGCTGGCCGCCGCCGGGCGCGGATTCTGCGCCGGCCACGACCTGAAGGAAATGCGGGCGCACCCGGATCTCGACTGGCAGCGCGAGATGTTCGCCGCCTGCGGCCGGATGATGCTGCGGCTCACCGAGCTGCCGCAGCCGGTCATCGCCCGCGTCCACGGCATCGCGACCGCAGCGGGTTGCCAGCTCGTGTCGATGTGCGACCTGGCGGTGGCGTCCGACGAGGCGCGCTTCGCGCTGCCGGGCGTCAACGTCGGCGTCTTCTGCTCGACGCCGGCGGTCGGCGTCGCGCGCAACGTCCCGCGCAAGCGGGTGATGGAAATGCTGCTCACCGGCGAAATGATCGATGCGCCGACGGCGCTTGCCTGGGGTCTCGTCAACCGCGTCGTGCCGGCGGCGGAGCTCGACGCGGCGGTCGCGCGCTACGCCGACGGGATCCGGGCGAAGAGCCGGACCGTCGTCGCCCTGGGCAAGCGCGCGTTCTACCGGCAGGTCGAGCACGGCCTCGCCGACGCCTATGCGACATGCGGCGAGGTGATGGCGGGCAACCTGCTCCTGCCCGACGCCGCCGAGGGCATCGACGCCTTCCTCGGCAAGCGGCCGCCGAACTGGGGCACGGCGCCGGAATCGTGACCGCCGCGGGCAGCACGCCTGCGGCGACCGCGGCGACGGAGCGGCCGCTGCTGCGCGTCGACGGCCTCGACGCGTGGTACGGCGACGCGCACATCCTCCACGGCGTCTCGTTCGCCGTTCCGGCGGGCGAGGTGGTGACGCTGCTGGGCAGGAACGGCGCCGGCAAGACGACAACGCTGCGGGCGATCATGGGCCTCGTGCGCTGCACCGGCGGCATCGAGTTCGACGGTCGGCCGATCGTCGGTCTCGCGCCGTTCCGGATCGCCGGGCTGGGCATCGCCTACTGTCCCGAGGAGCGCGGCATCTTCGCGAGCCTCA
>DATIUK010000193.1:0-1710 GCA_035466885.1 Casimicrobiaceae bacterium | reverse complement strand
CCGTCGGCGACGACCGGAAACGCCGCCTCGACGTCTGCCGGAATCCGCACCGGGCGGCCGTTCGCGAAGTCGACGAACACCCACAGCGTCTCGGCCCTGGCGACGCTGGCCCCGTCGTCGTCGCGCACGAACACGTAGCGCCGCGGCGAGCTCCGGGGCGTGAACCCCGATACCCAGGTGTGGATCGCCAGCGTGTCGCCGAGGAAGGCCGGGCGCAGGTACTCGATCGAGTGCGAGCGGACGAACCAGCCGGCGCCGGCGGCAATGTAGCGGTCGAAAGTCCAGCCCTGCGCCGTCGAATGCGCGGTGGCGACGTCCTGCATCCAGCGCAGGTAGGCGAGATTGTTGACGTGGCGATTGACATCGATGACGTCATCGCCGACGGTGAAGCGGTGGCTGTAGACACGGGGCATCCGCGGATTATCGCGCACCGGGCGGCGCCGTGCGGAGCGCCGCCGCGATCCCGTACAATCGACGGTCATGCGCATCCTGCGCCTCGCCAAAATCGTCGTCGTCTCGCTCAAGTACGGGCTCGACGAGTTCCTCACCGGCCACGAGCGCTTTCGGGCGGTGCGCCCGCTCGCCCGAGCGCTCACCTTCTGGCGGGACACCTCGGCGCCGCGCGCGCAGCGGCTGCGCCTCGCGCTGCAGGACCTCGGCCCCATTTTCGTCAAGTTCGGGCAGATGCTCTCCACCCGGCGCGACCTCATGCCGCCCGACATCGCCGACGAGCTCGCCCGCCTGCAGGACCGGGTGCCCCCGTTCCCCTCGGAGCAGTTCGTCGCCACGCTGGAGCGGGCCTACGGCAAGCCGGTCGACGAGGTGTTCCGGTCCTTCGACCGCGAGCCGGTCGCCAGCGCCTCGGTCGCGCAGGTGCACTTCGCCGAACTGCCCGACGGCAGGGCGGTGGCGATCAAGGTGCTGCGGCCCAACATCGGCGGCGTGATCGAGCACGACATCGGCCTGATGCAGACGGCGGCGATGCTGGTGGAAAAGCTGTGGTCGGACGGCAAGCGGCTGAAGCCGCGCGCGGTCGTCGCCGAGTTCGAGAAGACGCTGCGGGACGAGCTCGACCTGTCGCGCGAGGCCGCCAACTGCTCGCAGCTGCGCCGCAACTTCCTGCGCTCGCCGCTGTTGCGCGTGCCCGAGGTCCACTGGGACTGGTGCACCAGCGACGTGATGGTGATGGAGTGGATGACCGGCATCCCCATCGCCCAGACCGAGCGGCTGGTCGAAGCCGGCATCGACCTGAAGAAGCTCTCGCGCTACGGCGTCGAGCTCTTCTTCACCCAGGTGTTCCGCGACGGCTTCTTCCACGCCGACATGCACCCCGGCAACATCTTCGTCGCCGTCGACCCGACCAACTTCGGCAAATACATCGCGCTCGACTTCGGCATCGTCGGCACGCTGTCGGAGAAGGACCAGGGTTACCTGGCGCAGAACTTCCTGGCGTTCTTCCGCCGCGACTACCACCGCGTCGCGACCGCGCACATCGAGTCGGGCTGGGTTCCGCCGGACACCCGCGTCGACGAACTCGAGACCGAGATCCGCGTCGTCTGCGAGCCGATTTTCGACCGCCCGCTGAAGGAGATCTCGCTGGGCAAGGTGCTGCTGCAGCTCTTCCGGGCGTCGCGGCGGTTCAACGTCGAGATCCAGCCCCAGCTCGTGCTGCTGCAGAAGACGCTGCTCAACATCGAGGGCCTGGGCCGG
>DATIUK010000192.1:0-6588 GCA_035466885.1 Casimicrobiaceae bacterium | reverse complement strand
GGGCGCGGCCGGCGGTCCGGCGGAGGTGCACACGTGTCGACGCTGCAACGGTTTGCGGAGCTCCTGTGGCGACCGGCGGCCGGCTGGGAGAGGATTGCCGCGGCGCCGGCAAGCGTCGACGATCTGTTGCGAAGGGTGATCCTGCCCTACGCGCTGCTGGCGCCGGCTGCCACCGGCATCGGAATGACGGTGTTCGACGCACGCTGGGACCCGCTGCACGGTTACCTCGTCGCGCCGGAGAACATCTTCGCCGCCGCGGCGACGACCTATTTCGCGATCGTCGCGTCGATCCTCGCCCTGGCGGCAATCTTCGTGCGCCTCGCTCCGATGTTCGGGTCGACGCGCGACTACCGCTCCGCGCTGAACGTCGCCGCGTACGGCGCGCTGCCGGTCCTTCTCGCCGGCGGGCTGCTGCTGCTGCCGGCGATGGCGATCGTCGGCGTCGTCGCGCTGTGCCACACGATGTTCCTGTACTGGGTCGGCGCGCGCTGCGTGCTGCACGTCGCCGCGGGCGACCTGTCGGAGTTCATCGGGATCTCGTCGCTGCTGCTGGCGGCCCTCTCGGTCCTGGCGGGGGCCGCGGCGAGCGGCGTCGGACTGATCTGAGGCGCGGGTGCAGCGGCGCCGCCCGGCAACGCTACTTCGGAGCGCTGCCCCAGAGTTCGATCAGGCGGCGGTCGCGCCCGCAGCCGGTCCGGTAATAGCTGTACCGGAGCGGATTCTTGAGATAGTAGTCCTGGTGGTAGTCCTCGGCCGGCCAGAACTCGCCGGCGGCGACCACGGGCGTGACGATCGGCGCCTTGAACGGCTTGGTCTTCTCCAGCGCCGCCCGCGACGACTCGGCCGCACTGCGCTGCGCGTCGTCGTGGACGAAGATCGCCGCCCGGTACTGGCTGCCGACATCGCAGAACTGGCGGTCCTTCACGGTCGGGTCGACGTTGCGCCAGTACACTTCGAGCAGGCGCTCGTAGGTCACGCGCGACGGGTCGTAGCGGACCTGGACGACCTCGGCGTGCCCGGTCGCGCCCGCGGAGACCTGTTCGTAGGTCGGCTGCCGCTCCTTGCCTCCCATGTAGCCCGACGTCGTCTCCAGCACGCCGTCGAGCTTGTCGAACGGCGGCTCCATGCACCAGAAGCAGCCGCCGGCGAAGGTCGCCACCGCGGTCCGCGGCGTCGGGCCGCTCTTTGTCGCCTGCGCGGACGCGCCGGCGGCGAGAATCGCCATCCCGGCGAGGAAGAGCAGGCGCAGCGCGCCGCGGCGCAACGGGAGGACGGGCATCGAAGACTCCTTTGCTCGCGCTGGGGCGGGGCGGGCGGTCAACCCGGCGCGTCCGGCACGTAGGGCACGCAACCCACGAGGGGCGAAACCACCGAGTCGCGGACGAGTTGCAGCTCCATGCCCTTGCCGCGGAGCTCCAGGAAGCCGTTGGTGAAGCGCACGCCGGATGCCGCCGCGATCTGGTAGAGAATCACCCGTTCGCCGCCCGGCAGCAGCAGCCGCGCCTCGCCGGCGTCGAACTTGACCAGCAGGCGCTCGCCGTCGAGCTGGCAGGCGAAGGTGTTCTTCGCGGCCTCCTCGGCCTCCTTCTTTTTCATCTCCTGGCAGCCGCCGGCGACGGCGGCGATAGCGACGAGCGCCAGCGCGAGCGGCAGGGTGCGGACGGACATGGTCGGGACTCCCGGGAAGACCAGCGCGAATTTACCACGCGCGACGAGCCGTCGACCGCGCCGACTGCCGGAGCAGCCACTCTCAGGCCCCGGCTTCTTCCCGCTTGAGGCGCGAGGCGGCGGAATACGAGAGCACCTCGACGGGCCGGCCGCTGCGCAGCTCCTCCTGGACGCCCTGCCACCACCGCGCGTCGAGGAGGTCGCGGTGGTAGTACATGAAGCACTCGCGCGTCTTCGGGTCGGTGAGCAGGAAAGTCTCGAACTCCTCCGGAAAGACGTCCAGCGGACCGACCGGATACCAGACGTCGCTCGACATGTCGTCGTAGCCCGGCGGCGGCGGCGGTATCCGCCGGAACACGATGTCGACCATGTACTCGATCTCGTCGTAGTCGTAGAAGATGACGCGGCCGAAGCGGGTGACGCCGAAGTTCTTGAACAGGAGATCGCCGGCGAAGATGTTGACCTTCGCGAGGTCCTTCAGCGCATCGCCGTACTCGCGGATCGCCTGCGCGCGCTGCGCGTCGTCGGCTTTCTCGAGGAAGAGGTTCAGCGGCGTCATCCGCCGCTCGATGTAGAGGTGCTTGACGACGACGTGCTCGGCGCTCACCTCGACCAGCGAGGGGACGACCTCGAGGAGCTCCTTCAGCAGCGAGTCGGAGAAGCGCTCGCGCGGGAACGCGACGTCCGAGTACTCGAGGATGTCGGTCATCCGCCCGACCCGGTCATGGTGCTTGACCAGCGTGTACTTCTGCTTGACGCGCTCGCGGTCGGTGTCCTTGCTGGCGGCGATCTTGTCCTTGATGACCTTGAACACGTACGGGTAGGAGGGCAGCGTGAACACCGTCATCACCAGCCCCTTGATCCCCGGCGCGACGATGAACTTGTCGCGCGAGTGCTTGAGGTGGTGCAGGAAGTCGCGGTAGAAGAGGTTCTTGCCCGCCTTCTGCAGGCCGACCATCGTGTAGAGCTCGGACGCGGTCTTTTCCGGCATGATCGCCCGCAGGAAGTCGACGTACGCCGAGGGCACCTCCATGTCGACCAGGAAGTAGGCGCGGTTCGCCGAGAACAGGATCGCGAGCTCCTGCTCGTCCATCAGCAGCGCGTCGAGGCAGAGCTTCCCGGCGTCGTCGTGCTTGACCGCGACGACGAACGGATACGTCTGCACGCCGTTGACGATGCGTCCCACGACGTAGGCGGTCTGGTTGCGGAAGAACGGGCAGGACAGCACCTGGATCTGGTGGTTGGCCTCCAGCCGGAAGGGGCGGGGGACACGCCGGCGGAACGCGGCCAGCACGAGGCGCAGGTCGCGGCGGAAGTCGGCGAAGCGGCGCTGGAAGCCGAAGTCGAGGACGATGTCGATCAGCGCGTGGCGCAAGCCCTGCTGCAACGGGTAGTAGCTGCGGTACGAGGGCGGATCGGCGTCGATGTGCTCGGTCGACATCACCGGCCGCACGAAGATGAAGCGGTTGCTGAAGTACGCGCTGTGCAGGACCTTGACCGCGACGGAATTGAAGAACGTCTCGGCGCACTCCGGCTGCCGGTGGTCGATCAGGAGCCCGATGTAGTGGAGCTTCACCTGCGCCCAGGCGGCGTCGCTGTCGGCGCCGTCGAGGTGCGCGCTCCGGAACTCGCGGGCGATGCGCTCGGCCGTCTCCTGGACCCGCCGGTCGTAGAAGTCGATCCGGTCGCGGGCCACGTGCTGGATCGCCAGCCAGTTGCCCGCTTCGAAGTGGCGCCGCGCCGCGCGCGCGCAGTCGCGGAACAGCGAGTAGTGCTTGTTGAAGCCGTCGAGCAGCACCCGGGCGACGGCGCGCGCCTGCTCGGATGGCAGCGCCTGGCGTTCGCTCGAGGCGGCGGATGCGATGGGGGACATGGCAGGTGTTCCAGTGCGGGTCAGGTGCGAGAGGCCGGGATGGACTGCGCGCGCCGCCCGCGGCCGGCACGACAGGATCGGGACGGTCTCAGCCCCTCAGCGCGGCGGCGGCGCCGGCATGCCCGGCAACGGCAGTTCGTTGACGGTGTCGAAACTGAAGCTGCCGGCGCGACCGATGGTCATCGGCTGCGGGACGAGGTTCGCGGTGCCGTAGATCCGGTAGCGCAGCCGCGGGTCCTGGACGCCGGTCTGGCGCTGCAGTTCGAGCACCTGCCGAACGATCCCGGCCTGCGTGCCCGTGGCCTCGACGTCCAGCCGCGCTTCGCCGAAGCGCGGGATCGTGAACGTCTGGCTGTTGACGCCGCTGGCGATGATCGTCCCGCTCGCCTCGATCCGGTACGCAAGGCCGTCGACGGTGAGGTCGGTCGCCCCCCGGTTCTGGAAGCGCAGCGTCAGCCGAATCCGCTGCTCGAGCAGCGTCGCGTCGAGCAGCATCACGCTGGCGAGGTGCACCTCGACCCGCTCGTCGCCCAAGCTCGTACAGCCGGCGACGAGCGCTGCGGCGAGTCCTGCCAGGACGCGACGCCGCGTCGGCAGTGCTGGAGGCGTCGGCGCCGGGGCGGCCGTCAATTGGCGCCTTTTTCCTGCTGGTCGGTGTACTGCTTGGCCGCAGCGTTGAATTCCTCGATGGCCGCGTTGGTCGCGTCGATGTAGACCTTGGCCGCGTCCTGGTAGGGCTTGGCGGCCGCCTGCGTCTCGGCGATATAGGCCTTGAGGCAGCCCAGGTAGTTGTTCACCTGGCGCGTCCAGGTCCGCAGCACGGCTTCGTTGGCGACCCGGCCCGGATGATCGGGCGGCTTGACGCAAGTGTGCTTGGGCGCCGTCGGCAGGCTCGGCGGCGGCGTCTGGGCAGCGGCGCCGAAGGCGAGCGTGGCAAGGAGGGTGGCGAGAAGGAGACGGGTGCAGCTTGGCAGAAGCATGACGAAAGACCTGATCGAGGGTTGAAAAAAGGCAATGTTACTTCGTCCGCCCGGGGCGGAGTAGCGAAGCGCGCCGGAAATGGATGCGGCCTCCGCCCCGACGTCGCGCTGGCCGGGCGCGCGGGCAGCGACCCGCGCCGGCGCGATGGCGCCAGCGGGAGCCGACCGCCCCCGGGCCGTGCTAGGCTTTCGACCGCGGTGCGGCTTTGCCGCCGACGGGCTTCGCCGGCACCTCGGAGTTCATCTTGTTGACGAACATCCGGACGAAGAACACCGCCATGCAGAGCATGAACACGATGACCGCGAGGCTCAGCAACCCCACGTCGCTTCCGAACAGTTCCCGCCACGCCATGACCACACCTCCTGGGAATGACCTTGGCGATAGTGTAGGGATGCCGGCTGCCCCGGCCTTGATCGGGGTCAAGGCGGCGTCGCGGCTCGGGGCGTTCGCCGTGGCGCTGGCGCTGGCCGCCTGCCAGCCCGCGCCGCCGCCCGCTGCGCTGCCGCCGGCGCCGAGCATCCCCGCGCCCACCGCGACGACGCCGGCGACGCCGGCGACGAAGCCGGCGCCCGCTCCCTTGGCAGCGCTGCCCCGGACGGACCTGCCGCCGGGTCCGATCTACCGCTGCGAGGTCGGCGGCGTCAGCACCGTGCTGCCGCTGCCCGAGAACATCGAGTCGCTGTGCCGGCGCCACCCGGAGATGGGGCCCTGCCAGTACGAGCGCGACAGCTGCCGGCAGCGCGGCGGACGCGTGCTCACGTCGCTGGGCGAGGAGGTCACGCTGCGGGTCGAGTCCGAGTACGACAAGCGCGTCACCCGGGTCCGCTTCCAGGGCGACGTGGCGCCGAAGCGCTGACGCGCCCCGGTCGGTGCGGGCAGGCGCCCACCCGACAGGGTCTAGGGCGACCGGGTCGCGAAGGTATTGCAGTTGCGCAGGTCGCCGGTGTCGAAGCCGACCTTGAACCAGTGCCGGCGCTGCTCGGCCGAGCCGTGGGTGAAGCTGTCGGGGGCGACGTAGCCCTGCGCCTGCTTCTGGATCATGTCGTCGCCCACCGCCGACGCGGCGCGCAGTCCTTCCTCGAGGTCGCCGGCCTCCAGCAGGTTTCTCCGCTGCGCGAAGTGCCCCCAGACGCCGGCATAGCAGTCGGCCTGCAACTCGAGCCGCACCGACAGCGCGTTGCGGGTGCGCGGATCGGCACGGCGCGACTGCTCGTCGAACTGGCGCATCACGCCGGTGATGTTCTGGATGTGGTGGCCGACTTCGTGGGCGATCACGTAGGCGGCGGCGAAATCGCCGGGCGCACGGAAGCGCTGGGACAGGATCTCGAAAAACGCGGTGTCGAGGTAGACGTCCTTGTCCGCGGAGCAGTAGAACGGCCCGACCGCTGCACTTGCGTTGCCGCAGGCGGAGCGCACCACGCCGCGGAACAGGACCAGCTTCGGTGGGTCGTAGCGCGCGCCCATCGTCTTGAACACGGCACTCCAGACGTCCTCGGTGTCGCCGAGCACCCGCGCCGCGAACTCCTTGGCGGGATCCTTCGCGGCGGCCGCTGACGTTGTCTGCTGCGGGCCGTAGCCGGGCGGTGCGCTCTGCGGTTGGGTTTGCATCGGCAGCCCGCCGCCCCCGCCTCCGATCATGTCCAGGGGATTGACGCCGAACAGCAGGCCGACGATGACCAGCAGCACCATCGCGCCGCCGCCGATCTTCATGCCGCCGCCACCGAAGCCGCCGGTCGGCATGCCGCCGCCCGCGCCGCGATCCTCGACGTTCTCGCTCTTGCGGAAATCACCCCAGCGCATGGCTCCGGTCCTTGCTCGTGTTGGTCGTTGGTTCGCGGGCGGTGGCGATCGCGCGGCCTCTGGCCAGCCGGACCCGCTGCACCGGCAGCGCGGCCATTATCGCCGCGGACCGTCGGATGCGGCAATCCCGGCGAAACCGGCGCGGTGACAAGCGCCTCAGCGTGCCAGCAGCCAGCGCTTGAGCTCGACGGCGGACAGCGCTCCGGAGAGGCGGTCGACCTCGCGGGCGCCGCGGAACAGGATCAGCGTCGGGATGCTGCGGATGT
>DATIUK010000191.1:0-5050 GCA_035466885.1 Casimicrobiaceae bacterium | reverse complement strand
GGTCGGGATCTCGAAAATCGCGAGCCCGGTGAGGCGAACGAGCTCGGCGTGCACGTCGTCCGGCCGATGCATGCCGAGGATCGCGGGCAGGCCGACCACGCGCGCGTCTCCGGCGGCGTCCCGCAACTGGGCGGCGAGCTTTTCACGGGTCGCCGGGACCTCGAGCGAGCGCGCCATCACCTCCGGGTACACCTCGCCGCGCGCCATGCCCGGGAACGCGATCCGCCGCGTGGCAAGGCCCGGCCAGCGCCGCCCGAGGTTGGCCACGACCTCGCGGCCACTGAAGCCCTTCAGGCCTTCGAAGTCGACGATCACGCAGGGCGCCCTTTCGGCCAGCGCCTTCGGTCCCGCGGCCATGGTCGCCGGAACGCAGAGCGTCTGCTTCAGCGTGCCGACGGGGGTCAGCGCGGTGATGTTGCGCTCGCCCGGCCGCGTGTACGCGATGCCGTGCTCGCCGAGGAAGGCCGTGAACTCGTCGAAGCCGCTGCGGATGTCGGCGGCGGCGACGCGGCTCAGCGGATGCCGCGGTTGCGCCTCGCACAGCGCCGCCTGTGCCTGCCAGGGGTCGTCGACGGCCGTCGTCGACCCGTCGAGCCGGCCCAGGAGATCGAGATAGCCGGTGGTGTAGGCGACCGCACCCGTGTTGCCCGCGACGGCGGTGACGATGCCGCGGTTGAGCGCGAAGACCGACGCGGCGAAACCGGCGATCCCCGACCCGATGACGGCGAGATCGACGGTGAAGTTGCGGGACGGCTCGCTCATGTTCGTCTGCAATCCTGAGGTTGGCGCGCGGCGATGGTCATTCGGTCTCCAGCGCGTCGAGTCCGAGGAGTCCGCAGTGCAGCGCCTCGGCCAGCTCCATCTGCGCCGCCTGCTGGCCCCAGATGACCGGGCGCTGGCCCTTGAACCGCTCGTCGAAGAAGTCGCGCATGTGGGCGAGACCCGCGGCGTCGCGGTAGTAGCCCCGGTCGTACAGGTAGGACCCGACCCGGATGCCGCAGAACGAACCCTGGCAGGGCCCCTTCCCCACCCGCGAGCGCAGCGCGATCGCCTCGATGCCCATCGTCTCCGGCGCGGCGCCGGGCGCCGTGGCGACGATCTCGTCGATCGCCGACTGCGGCACCATCTCGCACTCGCACAGGATCATGTCGGCGGGGTCGTTGCGCGCGACCCATTGTTTCGGCGCGGCACCGGGCTCGGTCCAGCGGCCCGCGTCGCCGCCGGGCAGCGCCACGGTGGCGGTGGTTCCGGCCGCGCGGTTGCCGAGCCTGCCGGCGACGAGGTCGGCGGCCTTCTCGGCCATGAGCCGGAACGTCGTGAGCTTGCCACCGGTGATGGTGCAGAAGTTGGATAGGCCCTGTGCGGCGTGGTCGAGCAGCGCGAACCCCCGGCTCGCCGCGCGGTCGCTCGCGGCACCGGCGGCCTGCAGCAGCGGCCGCACGCGGGAGAACGCACGCGTGTAGCGGGCCGCTGCCAGCGCGGGAATCATCGCCGAGCCCTCGCGGATGTTGCGGTCGACTTCCTCGATCGTCGGCCCGACGTTGTCCGGGTCGGCGACGCGCGTCGACGTCGTTCCGAGCAGGCAGACCGTTCCGCCCGGGACGAGGATGTCGCCGTCGCCGGGCGGCCGCAGCCGGTTGACGACGTGGTGCGTCATCCGGTCGTGATTGACCAGCAGCGTCCCCTTCACGTAGAGGAGGTCGACGTCCCCGCAGCCGGCCAGGCGCGCGATCTTCATCGCCCAGGCGCCGCCCGCGTTCACGTACTGCCGCGCGCGGACGACCAGCGAGGCACCCGTCCGGTTGTCGCGGCAGACGGCCGACCGGATCTCGCCGCCGACGATCTCGAAGCGCAGGAGCTCGGTGTGCGCGCGATAGACGCTGCCGTTGAGAAGGCGCGCGTGATCCACGTTCGCGAGTGCGAGGTGAAAGGGATCGACCGTCGCGTCCGGCACGCGGCAGGCGCGGACCAGACGGTCCGACAGGTGCGGCTCGCGCTTTCTCGCCTCGGCAACGGTCAGCTCCTCGCAGGCGATGCCCGCGCGCCGGCAGAGCTCCGGGAATCGCTCGGCGAACCCGGGATCGTCGCCCTCGACGGCGACGAACAGCCCGCCGGTGGCCTCGACGCACCCCGGCGCCAGCCGCTTCAGGAGCTCGTTCTCCTGCCGGCACTCGATCGCCGCCTCGAGGTCGGTCGAGACGTAGCGGGCGCCCGAGTGCAGCAGGCCGTGATTGCCGCCCGACGCGCCCGCACACAGGTCGACCTTGTCGATGAGGACCGAGCGGATGCCGCGCAGCGCGAGATCGCGCATGATCCCGGCGCCGGTCACCCCGCCGCCGATGATCAGCACTTCAGTGTCGAGCGTCGCCGCGCCGGACGGATTGGGCTGCTGGCTGGTGTTTGCGTTCATGGCGTGGGGATCGATGGTCTGGCGCGACGCGGCCGCCGGTGGTGGCCCGCGCTTCCGGAACGGCGACCGCGGCGCATCGGGTCGCCCCGCGGGTCGCGTGCGCGGCCGGATGGCGCCGGTGGGGTCAGTCGAGCAGCGCCCTGAGATCGGGCCCGAGATAGTGGCGCTCGTTCTTGCCGAGGATGCCCAGCGACAGGCACATCAGCGTCCAGAAGTGGACGACGCCGTAGTTGCCGCCGTAGAACCGCCCGACGTCCTCAATCTGCGAGTGGCAGTTGTGGCACGGCGTGAGCACATACGCGGCGCCGGTCGCGGCGATCTGGTCGAACTTGCGCTTGCCGTAGGCGCGCCGGTTGTCGGTCATTCCCGCCTGCAGGAAGCCGCCGCCCCCGCCGCAGCAGTAGTTGGCGCTGCGGTTGGGCTGCATGTCGACGAAGTTCTCGTCGCCGACGAGTGTCCGCACGACGAAGCGCATGTCCTCGGCGATCGCGTCGCCGTAGGACTTGCGCACGATCATGCACGGGTCCTGGACGGTGAACTTGACGCCCCTGGCGTTCCACTTGGCGTCGATCGGCAGCTTGCCCTCGCGGATCCACCGGGCATAGTAGGTGATCAGGCTCTCCATGCGGAACCGCGCGTCGAGGCCGAAGCGCTTCACGCCCTGCCACATCGTGTAGTAGCTGTGGCCGCATTCGGTGTTGAGCCACACTTCGCAGCCGAGGTCGTTCACCGCGTCGACGCGCTTCTTGATGACGTTGCGCCAGGCCTCCTCGTCGCCGGTGAACATGCAGAAGTTCTCGGCCGCCCAGCCCTTCGACGAGTAGGTCCAGTCGGCGCCGACGTAGTCGAGGATCTTCCACAGCGGGACCATCTCGTCCGGCTCGCTCTGCGGCTCGCGCGAGTTCTGGTTGACGAAGAAGTGCGCGCCGCGCTTGTCGATCGGCACTTGCAGCTGCGCGAAGCCCGCCTGCGTTTCGCGGACCTCACCGAGCACGTCCTCGACGATTTCGACGAAGTCCTCCGGCGGCATGCCCATCGCGCTGGTCGAATCGCCCTGCTGCGAGAGCTGGCAGGACCGCGCGATCCCCTTCGGCCGCTTGTCCGCCGGCCAGTTGCCGCGGGCGAGGAAGACGAGCTGCGAGACGTCGATGTTCATCGGGCAGACGTACTCGCAGCGCTTGCACATCGTGCAGCACCAGACCCAGGGCGTCGTCGCGAGCTCCGCGTCCATCCCCAGCATCGCCATGCGGATGAACTTGCGCGGGTCCATGTTCTCGAGCCCCGACGCGGGGCAGCCGGAGGAACACAGCCCGCAGGTCAGGCAGGCGTCGAAGTTGGCGCCGGCGGGCAGGAGCTCGAGTGCGGCTTCCTTGAAACTGATGGGTGCGAGTGCGGTTTCCGACATGATCGTCTCCCGCCGGGCCGCAGGGCGAACCGGAACGGGCCAAAGTCGACATTGTTTCAAGTTCCCGCGGGTTCCGATACCCCGAAATCGTCGCTGCGCGACGTATTGCCGCAGGTCGACGCCGGAACAGCGCGAATTACGTCCCGATGGCGAGGTCAGACGCCGGGCGATCCGGTGCGCTGGCGCAGCGCCTCCAGTGCGTCGATCGCCACGCGCACCCGGGCCGGCAGCAGCCTTCCCGATGGGTAGACGACGCTGATGGGCATCGGCTCGGGCCGGCACGAGGGCAGCAGTTCCTGCAGCTCGCCCCGGTCGGGTTGGCGTCGTATGAAGTGCCCGCGATGCGGCTGCGGCCGGTGCGACAATGACGGTCCCGCTTCCCCCTGCGCGAAAGCGCTTCCATGACGACCAACCGATCCCTCGACCCGGTGCTGCGCTTCGGCATCCTCGGCTGCGCGAACATCGCCCGGCAGTTCGCGCGCGACGTCGCGCCGAGCGACGCGGTGCGTGTCGTCGCCGTCGCCAGCCGCAATGCGGATACCGCAGCCGCCTTTGCCCAGAGCCAGGGCATCGCGCGCCACCACGGCAGCTACGAAGCGCTGCTGGCGGACACCGAGGTCGACGCCGTCTACCTGCCGCTGCCCAACAGCCTGCACGCCGAATGGGCGATCCGCGCGCTCGAGCGCGGCAAGCACGTCCTGTGCGAAAAGCCGCTGGCGCTGGGCCGTGCCGAGGCACAGGCCATGTTCGACGCCGCGCGACGCGGCAGCGCCGTGCTGCTCGAGTCGTTTCCGTACCGCTTCCAGCCGCAGACCGGCGACCTGTTGGCGCTGCTGGATGGTGGCGTCATCGGCGCGGTGCGTTCGGTGCAGGCCTGCTTCGGCTTCACGCTTGCGAACCCGCAGGGCAACATCCGGATGCAGCCGGAACTGGGCGGCGGCGCGCTGCTCGACGCGGGCAGCTATCCGCTGAGCTTCATCCGCCTGGTCATGGGGTGCGCGCCGCAAACGGTGCGCGCCGACGCGACCTGGGCGGACACCGGCGTCGACGTCAGCATGATGGCGACGCTGTTCTACGCCGACGGCCGCCGTGCGCAGCTCTCCTGCACGATGGACGCCGCCAACCATCGCCGCGCCACGATCGTGGGCCAGACGGGAACGATCGAGACCGAGTACCTGAACCACACCGGCGAGCAGGACGGCGGTCACCCCTGCGGCTACCTGCCCAGCCAGATG
>DATIUK010000190.1:0-3683 GCA_035466885.1 Casimicrobiaceae bacterium | reverse complement strand
ATGGAGTGCCGGATCAACGCCGAGGACCCGTTGCGCAACTTCCTGCCGTCGTCGGGCCGGCTGGTGAAGTTCATCGCCCCGCCCGAGGTCGCCGGCCAGGTCCGCGTCGACACCGGCGTCTACGAGGGCGGCGAGGTGTCGATGTACTACGACTCGATGATCGCCAAGCTGATCTGCCACGGCGCGACCCGCGACCAGGCGATCGCCCGGATGCGCGCGGCGCTCAACGCCTTCGTCATCCGCGGGGTCGCGTCCAACATCGCGTTCCAGGCGGCGCTGATGCAGCACCCGCGCTTCGTCTCGGGCAACTTCAACACCGGGTTCATCGCCGAGGAGTTCCCGAAGGGCTTCCATTCGTCGGCGCTCGTCCACGACGATCCGCTGCTGCTCGCCGCCGTCGCCGCGCTCGCCCGCCGGCGCTACATCGCCCGCGCGGTGCAGACGTCAGGGCAGCTGCGCGGACACCGCCGCCGCGTCGACCACGACTGGGTGGTGACGGTGGCCGGCCGCAAGTTCTCTTTGCGCCTGACGCCGGTCGAAGGCGGCTGCACGATCGCCTGCGACGGCGAATCCTACGAGCTGCGCTCGGACTGGAAGCTCGGCCAACCCATCTTCCACGGCACCTGGAACGGCGAGCCGGTCTGCCTGCAGCTGCAGCGCATCGGCTGGCGCTACCGCGTGATCCACTGGGGCACGCAGGTCGACGTCGAGGTGCTGAACGCCCGCGACGCGCACCTGCTGTCGCTGATGCCCGAGAAGCAGAAGCCGGACCTGTCGCGCTTCCTGCTCTCGCCGATGCCGGGCCTGCTGGCCGAGCTCTGCGTCAAGCCCGGCCAGGAGGTGAAGGCCGGCGAGAAGCTTGCGGTGATCGAGGCGATGAAGATGGAGAACGTGCTGCGCGCCGAGGCCGACGGCGTGGTCAAGGAAGTCCGTGCGGTGCAGGGCGACAGCCTGGCCGTCGACCAGGCGATCCTCGAGTTCAAGTAGCCCGCATCTTGGGGTCAGAGCTGTAATACTCCTCGATCGAGAGCACGTCCGGGGTCAGAGCTGTAATACTCTGCGAGGAGTATTACAGCTCTGACCCCAACAGCCGACAGCCGCCAACAGCCGTCAGCCGCCGAGCGCGGCGATCACGTCGGGCGGCGCCTGGACGAGCTCGATCAGCACGCCTTCGCCCGACAGCGGCGTCGCCTCGTTGCCCTTGGGGTGGATGAAGCAGACGTCGTAGCCGGCGGCGCCCTTGCGGATGCCCCCCGGCGTGAAGCGCATGCCCTGCGCGGTCAGCCAGGCGACGGCGGCGGCGAGGTCGTCGACCCAGAGCCCGACGTGATTCAGCGCCGGATCGTGGACCGCCGGTTTCTTGGCCGCGTCGATCGGCTGCATGATGTCGACCTCGACCTTGTGCACACCGCTGCCCAGCGCGAGGATGTCCTCGTCGACGTTCTCGCGCTCGCTGCGGTAGGTGCCGGTCGCCGCGAGCCCGAGCGTGTCGACCCACAGCGCGCGCAGCCGCGCCTTGTCGGTGCCGCCGACCGCGATTTGCTGCAGGCCGAGGATCCGGAACGGTCGTTGTGCCATGCGTGCTCCTTCAGATGTCGTTGTGCGCGCCCGCGCGCCGCGGGCCCCGGTGCCGATTATCGCGCAGCTCGGGCCGTAATCGCCCCCCGGCCTCACTTCACGCGTTCGCGCCCGGGGCGACCGGCAGCGCTCACGCCGCCCGCAGCGCGTCGACGATCTTCATCCGCGCCGCACGCGCAGCGGGCAGGAACCCTCCGACGAAGCCCATCAGCAGCGCGAACAGGAGCGAATAGGCGATGATCGCCGGTGTCAGCGTGAAGCGGAAGGCGAGCTCGGCGAAGGTCTGGAAGTTGACCGTCGAGATCGAGACCGCCTGCATCGCCGAGGCCGCGGCAAGCCCGACGACGCCGCCGACGAGCCCGAGCAGCAGCGCCTCGGTGAGGAACGCCGCGAGGATCGCCGCGCGCGAGAAGCCCAGCGCCCGCAGCGTGCCGATCTCGGCCGTGCGCGAGGCGACGCTCGCGTACATGGTGATCATCGCCCCGATGATCGCGCCGATGGAGAAAATCACCGAGATCGTCGTGCCCAGGTAGCTGATGAACTTGGCCAGCGCCTCGGACTGCTCGGCGTAGAAACGCGTCTCGCGCTTGGCCTCGAGCGTGAGCCGCGGGTCGGACTCGAGTCGCGCCTTGACGGCGTCGAAGCGGTCGGTGTCGGCCAGCCGGAAGATCACCGACGAGAACGCGAGGCGGCGAAACGCCTGCAGCATCTGCTCGGCGTCGCCCCAGACCTCCGAGTCGAAACCGGTGCGGCCCGCGTCGAACACGCCGACCACGGTCCAGTCGCGCGAGGCGAAGCGCATCGTCTCGCCGACGCCGGCCCCCTGGAAGCCCTTGGCGACCGCGCGCCCGGCGATGATCTCCGACGAGCCGGGCCGGAACATCCGGCCCTCGACGATGCGCACCTGCGGCCGCAGCGCGACGCCCGCCGGCATCGCGCCGCGGATGATGACGTTCGACGGCCGGCCGGTGTCGCGCTTGGGCAGGCTGATGAGGACGACGGGCTCCATCGACACCAGCTTGCGGCCGTCCTCGCCGGTGGCGATCTCGGGAAGGCTCTCGACGACGGCGGCCTGCGCGCGATCGACGCCGCTCTGCACCTCGCTTTGCGACGCGCGACGAATGACCACGACGTTGTCGTCCTGACCGGTCGCCACCAGCGTCTCCCGCAGGCCCGCGGCCAGCATCAGCACCGTGGCGAAGACGTACACGACCAGCGCCATGCCACCTGCGGTGAGCACCGTGGTGAGCTTGCGCGTCGCGAGGTTGCGCACGATGTAGGAGAACGGGATGGTCATCGGTCGCTTTCGGCCTCGCGCCCGCCTGCGGTCACGCAACCGCGCGCAGGCCGTCGATGATGCGCATCCGCGCGGTGCGCCACGCCGGCAGCGCGGCGGCGACGACGCCGACGATGAGCGCGGCCCCGAGCTGCATCAGCACCGTCTCCTCGCTGACGAAAAAGATCGGGAACAGCGACCCCATCGCGTCGGCGAACGCCGCCGCGATGGGGAAGGTGAGCAGCACGCCGAGAACCCCGCCGAAGACCGCGATCCCCAGCGACTCGCCGAGGATCAGCAGGCCGACGAACACGTTCGAGAAGCCCAGCGCCTTCAGCGTCGCGTACTCGGCGCCGCGCTCGCGCGCCGTCATCGCCATCGTGTTCGCCATCACCGCCATGATGATGACGATCACCACGAAGCTCACCGCCTGGATCGCGAGCAGGATCGCCTCGGTCATCGCGACGAACGACAGCTGGAACGCCTTCTCGGTCTCGGACAGGGTCTCCGCCAGCGAGTTCCGGAACGTCGCGTCGATCGCCGACGAGACCTCGGCCGCCTGCTGCGGGTCCTTCAGCCGCACGACGAACAGCCCGGCCTGGTCGGCGCGGCGCGGGTAGATCTTCTTCACCCGCTCGTTGAGCAGCTCCCAGTGGAAGAACATCTGCGAGGTGTCGGTGCTCTTGTCGACACCGTCGTAGATGCCGGAGAGGTTGAATGTCCACGTCCCCGGGTAGATCGTGCCGCGCAGCGGGATCGTGTCGCCGACCTTCCAGCCGTGCTGCTCGGCGAGCTTGCGCCCGACGATCGCGCCCTGGCGATCGACGAG
>DATIUK010000189.1:0-4426 GCA_035466885.1 Casimicrobiaceae bacterium | reverse complement strand
GCCCCCGGCGCCTGGAGCGTCTACGGCGCAGCCGACGGCACGCCGTTCGCGGCGCCCCTGGGTACGCTCAACTTCAACAGCGACGGCACGCTGAACACCACGACGTCGACGATGCCGCTCAACGTGTCGGTGGCGCTCACCAACGCAGCGACGACGCCGTTCGACTTCACGCTCGACTTCACCGGGACCACGCAGTTTGGCAGCGGCTTCGGGGTCAACACGCTGAAGCAGGATGGCTACACCGCTGGCCGGCTCTCCGGCTTCGGCGTCGGCGCCGACGGCATGCTGACCGGACGCTACACCAACGGCCAGTCCCGCACGCTGGGCCAGTTCGTGCTCGCGAGCTTCCCGAACTCGAACGGGCTGCAGCCGCTGGGCAACAACAACTGGGGCGACACGGCGACCTCGGGCCTCGCCAACGTCGGCGCGCCGGGCACTGGCAACATCGGCGTGCTCCAGGCGGGTGCCGTCGAGGAGTCCAACGTCGACCTGACCAAGGAACTCGTCAACATGATCACCGCGCAGCGCGTCTACCAGGCGAATGCGCAGACCATCAAGACGCAGGACCAGATCCTCTCGACGCTGGTGAACCTCCGCTGATACCCGATTCCTGATCCCTGATTCCCGATCCCTGACATCATGGACCGCCTGATCTACATTGCGATGACCGGCGCTGCGCAGCAGTTCCACCAGCAGTCGATCACCGCGAACAACCTCGCCAACGCGTCGACGGTCGGCTACAAGGCCGAGACGACCGCCTTCCGGACCGCCCAGGTGAGCGGGTCCGGCGTCGCGAGTCGCGCCTACGCGCTGGCGGCGACCGACGGCGCCGACCTGTCGGCCGGCGCGATCCGGCAGACCGGGCGCGACCTCGACGTCGCGATCGAGGGCGACGGCTTCTTCGCGGTGCAGGCACTGGACGGCAGCGAGGGCTACACCCGCGGCGGCAGCTTCCGGATCAGCGCGGAGGGCGAGCTCCAGACGCGGGCGGGCCTGCCGGTGCTGGGCGAGGGCGGGCCGCTGGTCGTTCCGCCGGATGCGCAGGTCTCCATCGGCGCCGACGGCACCGTGTCGGCCACCGATCTTGGCCCGACGGCGAAGAACGTGATCAACGTCGGGCGGCTGAAGCTCGTCAACCCCGAGCGGGCGACGATGGTCCGCGGTGGCGACGGCCTGTTCCGCTCGCGCGGCGGCGAGGTCGCGGCCGACCCGAATGTCAGGGTGACCGCCGGCGCGCTCGAGGAGAGCAACGTCAACACCGTCGGCTCCATGGTCGAAATGATCAACCTCGCCCGGCAGTACGACCTGCACATGAAGGTCCTCCAGTCGGCCGACGGCAACGCCCAGCGTGCCAATCAGCTGCTCGCCGCAGGCTGAGTCGCACCGCACCCCCAACGCAGCGAAAGGTCGCCATGATCCGCTCCCTGATGATCGCCAAGACCGGGCTCGACGCGCAGCAGACGCAGCTCGACGTCATCTCCAACAATCTGGCCAACGTCGGCACCGCCGGCTTCAAGCGCTCGCGCGCCGTCTTCGAGGACCTCCTCTATCAGACGATCCGCCAGCCCGGTGCGCAGTCCTCGCAGCAGACCCAGCTGCCCACCGGCCTGCAGCTCGGCACCGGCGTGCGCCCGGTCGCCACCGAGCGGGTGTTCACGCAGGGCAATCTGCAGCAGACCGGCAACGCGCTGGACGTCGCCATCAACGGCCAGGGCTTTTTCCAGGTGACGCTGCCCGACGGTTCGCTCGCCTACACCCGCGACGGCTCGCTGCACCTCGACGCCCAGGGCCAGCTGGTCACCTCGAGCGGCTACGCGCTGTCACCGGCGATCACCATCCCGGCCAACGCGCAGGTGATCACCATCGGTCGCGACGGCGTGGTCAGCGTGACGCAGGCCGGGCAGTCGGCGGCCACGCAGGTCGGCTCGCTGCAGCTCGCGAACTTCGTCAACCCGGCCGGCCTGCAGGGACGAGGCGAGAACCTGTACATCGAGTCGGCGTCGTCGGGCTCGCCGTCGACCAACACGCCCGGCAGCAACGGTGTCGGCACGCTGCAGCAGAACTACACCGAGTCCTCGAACGTCAACGTGGTCGAGGAGTTGGTGGCGATGATCCAGACCCAGCGCGCCTACGAGATCAACTCCAAGGCCGTCCAGACCACCGACCAGATGCTGCAGAGGCTATCGCAGCTCTGACCTACGACCCAATCCGGAAGTCACGATGACAACGCACGCTGCCGCATCACCCATCCTGAGGATCCTGCGAGGAGTCGCCCTCGCTTTGGCTGGCCTGGCTGCGGGCGCGGTGTTGAGCGGCTGCGTCGCGCCGTGGCGCATCGTCGAGGTCCGCGAGCCGGTGTCGGCGCATCCGATCGTCGCCACCGTGCCGCCCGCGGTCAACGGCGCGATCTTCCAGGAGGCGTCCTACCAGCCGCTGTTCCAGGACCGCCGTGCGCGGCGGGTCGGCGACACGCTGACGGTGCAGATCAATGAAAAGGTCATGGCCAGCAAGAAGTCGGCTTCGACGTCGACGCGCAAGGGCGACACCAAGTTCGCAGTGCCCGAGATCCAGGGCCTGCCGGGCAAGGGCCTCCAGGGGGCATCGGTGCTCGCGACGTCGAGCAACGAGTTCGAGGGCGGCGGAACATCCGGCAGCGACAACACCTTCACCGGGACGATCACGCTGACGGTGCTCGAGGTCCTGCCCAACGGCAACCTCGTGGTCAGCGGCGAGAAGCAGCTCGGCATCAACCAGGGCTCGGAGTTCGTCCGCGTCTCGGGAGTCGTCAATCCGATCAACATCCTGCCCGGGAACGTCGTGCTGTCGACGCTGCTCGCCGACGCGCGGCTCGAGTACCGCGGCACCGGCTACATCGACGAGGCGCAGAACATGGGTTGGCTCGCCCGCGTCTTCCAGGTCATCCTGCCATTCTGACCAGAGGTCAGAGGACAGAAGACAGAACAGCCAGGACCCCAATGAAAGCGACCCAGTCCGATCATCGTTCGTTGTCGCGCTCCGCGGCCACGGCTATCGCGCGTTCAATCCCACTGCTGCTCGCCGCCTGCGCCTGCCTGTGGCCGCTCGCCGCCGGGGCGGAGCGGGTCAAGGACCTTGCCAACATCCAGGGCGTGCGCCAGAACCAGCTGATCGGCTACGGCCTGGTCGTGGGCCTCGACGGCAGCGGCGACCAGACCACACAGACGCCGTTCACGGTCCAGAGCCTGCAGGCCATGCTGCAGCAGTTCGGCGTCAACCTGCCGCCCGGCATCAGCGGCCTGCAGCTCAAGAACGTCGCGGCCGTGATGGTGACCGCGCAGCTCATGCCCTACGCGCAGCCCGGCCAGACGCTGGACGTCACGGTGTCCTCGCTCGGCAACGCGAAGAGCCTGCGCGGCGGCACGTTGTTGCTGACGCCGCTGAAGGGCATCGACGGGCAGGTTTACGCGGTGGCGCAGGGCAACGTCGCCGTGGGCGGCGTCGGGGCCGGCGCCGCCGGCAGCAAGACCGTCGTCAATCACCTGTCTGCCGGCCGGATTCCCAGCGGCGGCACCATCGAGCGCGCCGTGCCATCGACCGTCGGGCAGGGCGACTTCATCAACCTCGAGCTGCGCGAGACGAGCTTCGGCACTGCACGCCTCGTCTCGCAGGCGATCAACGCGCTCAAGGGCGAGCAGGTGGCCCTTGCAGTGGATGGCCGCACCGTCCGCGTCCGCAGCCCCGGGTCGACCGACGAGCGCATCGCCTTCATTTCGCAGATCGAGGAAATCGACGTCACCACGCCGAAGCCCGCGGCGCTGGTCGTCATCAACACCCGCACCGGCGCCATTGTCGTCAACTCGGCGGTGACGCTGGAAGCCTGCGCGGTGGCACACGGTAACCTGACGGTGACTGTCGAGAGCACGCCGGTGATCAGCCAGCCGGGGCCCTTCGCCGGCGGCCGCACGGTGTCGACCGAGCAGGCGCAGATCTCGATCCAGCAGGAAGGCAAGGGGCTGCAGGGCGTACCCGCCAGCCCCCGGCTCTCCGATGTCGTCAAGGCGCTCAACACGCTGGGCGCAACGCCGCTCGACCTGCTCAACATCCTGCAGGCGATGAAGGCGGCCGGCGCGCTCAAGGCCGAGCTCGAGATCATCTGAGAGGCTGAGAGTCTTTCAATCATGCCCGCTCATCACGCCACAAGACGCCCGCTCGTCGTTGCAAATGCTCGCCATAGCCTGAGCTATGGCTGCGCTTTGCGCCTCGATCGGACGCCTTCTGGCGCGCTGCTCGGGCACGCCCGAAAAACTCTCAGCCTCTGAGCAGGCGGGCGGGCCGGCGTATTCATCGGCGTGGCTAACGGTCCTGGACGAGCGTCAGCTTCGTCTGCGCCGCGGTGCCCGCAATGTAGAGCGAGTAGACGGTCCCGGTCGCGGAGACGTAGTCAGGC
>DATIUK010000188.1:0-4439 GCA_035466885.1 Casimicrobiaceae bacterium | reverse complement strand
AGGCGACCCGGCGGCCCGCAAGAAGATCACCGACGACATCCAGAAGCGCGCGTACGACCAGACGCCGTACGTCAACTTCGGCCAGTTCTACTGGCCCATGGCGTACCGTGCCAATCTGAAGGGCCTGATCGTCACCGGGATTCCGGTGATGTGGAACGTGGACAAGTAGCCCGACGGCTCAGCTTGAGGCGCGGACGAGGCCGCTCCTGCGGAGCAGTTGCGCAGGGGCGGGCTTGACCGCACCGACGCCTCCCGAGTGATCACGCACGCACCGATTTCCCGATGTTCTACGTCTTGAGGCGCATCCTGGCGGTGATCCCGGTCCTCGGCATCGTTGCCGTGATCGTGTTCCTGCTGATGCACCTGTCTCCCGGCGATCCTGCGGCACTGATCGCCGGCGACACGGCCAGCTCCGCCGACGTCGAGCGGGTCCGCCAGCTGCTGGGGCTCGACCGGCCGCTGTTCGAGCAGTTCTTCTCGTGGGTCTGGCGGCTGCTGCAGGGCGATCTCGGCGTGTCGGTGTTCACGGGCCTGCCGGTGACGACGATGATCGGCCAACGCATCGAGCCGACGCTCTGGCTGACGTTCCTCACCATCACGATCGCGGTCGCCCTCGCGGTGCCGATGGGCATCGTCGCCGCATGGAACGCCGGCACCTGGATCGATCGCACGCTGATGGCGCTGTCGGTGACGGCGTTCTCGCTGCCCGTGTTCCTGATCGGGTACCTGTTCATCTTCGGCTTCTCGATCAAGCTCGGCTGGCTGCCCGTGCAGGGCTTCCACAGCCTGCGCGAGGGCTTCGGCCCGTTCATCCGGCACCTGATCCTTCCGGCGCTCTCCGGCGGGCTCGTCTACATGGCGCTGATCGCGCGGATGACGCGCGCCACCATGCTCGAGGTGCTGGGCGAGGACTACATCCGCACCGCGCGGGCGCGCGGCGTGGGCAGCCAGCGCCTGCTGCTGCACCATGCGCTGAAGAATGCGGCGGTGCCGATCGTCACCACGATCGGCCTCGGCATCGCACTGCTCTTGGGCGGCGTGATCATCACCGAGAGCGTGTTCGCGATTCCCGGCATCGGCCGGCTGACGGTCGACTCGGTGCTGCGGCACGACTATCCGGTGATCCAGGGGATCGTTCTGGTCGTGGCGGCGGCCTACGTGTTCATCAATCTGGCGATCGACCTGCTGTACACGGTGCTCGATCCGCGGATCCGGTATTGAGAGCGGGGCGACGGGATCGTGGCCCTGACGCTGGAACAGATCGAGTCGCGGGTCGACACCGAGGGGCGCCGCCCGTGGTGGTCGTTCCTTCGCCGCCACCCGCTGCTGGTGATCGGCGGCGCTCTGCTGGCGATCATGGCGCTGGTGGCGCTGGCGGCCCCGTGGATCGCGCCGTACAACCCGATCGACATGAACGTGCTGCAGCGCCTGAAGGCGCCGAGCGAGGCGCACCCCTTCGGCACCGACGCGATGGGCCGCGACGTGTTCTCGCGCGTGCTGTGGGGCGGCCGGGTGTCGCTGATCGTCGGCCTCAGCGTGTCGCTGCTGGCGACCGACTTCGGCGTGCTGATCGGCATGGTGGCGGGCTTCTCGCGGCTGGCGGACGCGCTGATCATGCGCGTGATGGACGGCATGATGGCGATCCCCGGCATCCTGCTGGCCGTGGCGCTGATGGCGCTGATGCGCGCGAGCATCGAGACGGTCGTGATCGCGATCACCGTGCCGGAGATCCCGCGCGTCGTGCGGCTGGTGCGCTCGCTGGTGCTGGTGATCCGCGAGCAGCCGTACGTGCAGGCGGCTGAGGCGATCGGCACGCGCTTTCACTGGATCCTGCTGCGCCACGTGCTGCCGAACGCGGTCACGCCGCTGATCGTGCAGGGCACGTTCATCTGCGCGTCGGCAGTGCTGTTCGAGGCGTACCTGTCGTTCCTCGGCGCCGGAACGCCGCCCGAGATCCCGAGCTGGGGCAACATGATGGCCGAGGGCCGCGCCGTGGTGCAGCTCGCGTTCAACATCATCCTCTTTCCCGGGATCTTCCTGGGGCTCACGGTGCTGTCGATCAACCTGCTCGGCGACGGCCTGCGCGACATGCTCGACCCGAAGATCGCGCGGCGTCTCTGACATGGGCACGATGACCTCGACCGCCGCCCGCGACCCGGACACCGGGAGCGGCTCGCGCGACCCGATCATCCGGATCGAAGGCCTGAAGGTCTGGTTCGCGAACCGCGACGGCATCTCGCGTGCGGTCGACGGCGTGTCCTTCGACCTGCAGCGGGGGGAGACGCTGGGCCTGGTGGGTGAGTCGGGCTGCGGCAAGAGCGTGACGGCGATGACCATACTGCAGCTGATTCCGTCGCCGCCGTCCGTGATCGCCGGCGGCTCGATCCGCTACAACGGCGCCGATCTGCTGGGTTTCGACGAGGCGCGCATGCGCGGCATCCGCGGCAACGAGATCTCGATGATCTTCCAGGATCCGATGACGTCGCTCAACCCGGTGCTGACGGTGGGCGAGCAGATCGCGGAGGCGGCGGTGCTGCATCAGCGGCTCGACCGGCGCGCGGCGCGGGAGCTGGCGGTGGAGATGCTGCGCAAGGTCAACATCCCGGAGCCGCAGCGGCGCGCCGACGAGTACCCGCACCAGTTCTCCGGCGGCATGCGGCAGCGCGCGATGATCGCCGCGGCGCTGGTCTGCAATCCGAAGGTGCTGATCGCCGACGAGCCGACCACGGCGCTGGACGTGACGATCCAGGCCCAGATCATCGAGCTGATGCTGGAGTTGAAGCGCGAGTTCGGCACCTCGATCATCATGATCACGCACGACCTCGGGGTGGTTGCCGAAACCTGCAACCGGGTGGTCGTGATGTACGCGGGGCGCAAGGTCGAGGAAGCCGCCGCCGGCGAGCTCTTCTCCACGCCGCTGCACCCCTACACGCAGGGTCTGCTGCTGGCGACGCCGCGGCTCGAAACGGCGCCCGGCACGCGCCGTGCGGACCGTCCGCGTCTGGCCGAAATTGCCGGCATGGTGCCCACGCTCACCGGCGAACTCAAGGGTTGCAGCTTCGCCCCGCGCTGCCGGCGCGCGACCGCGGTGTGCCGCGAGGCGGCGCCCGTGCTCGAGGACCGCGGCGGGCGGCACGAGGTCGCGTGCTTCAACTGCGGGGGCGCGTGATGCCGGAGTCGCCGCTGCTCGAAGTCAGGGATCTCAAGAAGTACTTCCCGTTGAGCCGAAAGCCGTTCGGCGAGCGGCAGGAAGTGCGCGCCGTCGACGGCATTTCCTTCCTGCTCGGCCACGGCGAGACCATCGGCATCGTCGGCGAGTCGGGCTGCGGCAAGTCGACCGCCGCCAAGACCATCATGCGCCTGATCGAGCCGACGGCGGGGCAGGTGCTGCTCGACGGCACGGACGTGACCGCGCTGTCGCGTGCGCAGTTCCGGCCGCATCGCAAGCGCGTGCAGATCGTCTTTCAGGACCCGTATGCGTCGCTGAATCCGCGCATGAATGCCGGTGCGATCGTCGGCGAGCCGCTGCGCAATTTCGGCGTGGGCGCGGCGGAACGCGCGACGCGCGTCGAAAAGCTCTTCGACCGGGTGGGGTTGCATCGCGACTCGATGCGCAAGTACGCGCACGAGTTCTCAGGCGGCCAGCGCCAGCGGCTGGGAATCGCGCGCGCGCTGGCGCTGGAGCCGAAGCTGATCGTGTGCGACGAGCCTGTCTCGGCGCTCGACGTTTCGATCCAGGCGCAGATCATCAACCTCCTGATCGACCTGCAGAAGGAACTGGGTATTTCCTACATCTTCGTCGCGCACGACCTGGCCGTGGTCCAGCACATCAGCGACCGCGTGGCCGTGATGTACCTCGGGCGCCTGGTCGAGACGGGCGACGGCGACCGCCTCTTCGCGCAGCCGCTTCATCCGTACACCCGGGCGCTGCTGTCGGCGGTGCCGAAGACGAGCGCGTCGGGACCGGGCAAGCGCATCGTGCTGAAGGGCGACGTGCCGAGCCCGGTATCGCCGCCCTCCGGCTGCCATTTCCACCCGCGCTGCGCGGATGCGATGGATCGGTGCCGGCACGAGGCGCCGGAGCTGCGCGACGTGGGTGGCGGCTACCGTGTCGCCTGCTGGCTGCACGCGGAGTAGCTCGGCGCTTGGCCCGGATCAGCGGTCGCCGCCGGCGAAGATGATCGCTGCCGATCCCGCTGGCGCCGCCGCGCAGAAGTGGGGTCAGACTCGACCGTCGGCACTGCCGACGTTGTAGATCGGGGAAAGTCGAGTCCGACCCTACTTTACCTACGAGGTCCGTTGGGGAGTAGGCTTGCCGGACTCGGCATGGCGAGTGAGGCGGAGGTTCTCCTATGGCTGCGAAGAGTCTTGCGGAAGTCGACCTGCGTTCCATCCTGAGAGGGAAGCGCTACTTCCCATCGCCGACTGCCTGGGAAGAC
>DATIUK010000187.1:0-5486 GCA_035466885.1 Casimicrobiaceae bacterium | reverse complement strand
CGGGGGCAGCGCGTGCAGCGTCGTCCCGGCGACCGCGACCACGGTCTCGCCGGCGCGCGGCGAGACCAGGGCGAGCCCGGTCAGGCGCCCGAACGCCGGCAGCAGCGCGCTGTGCAGGCCGAGCACGAAGCAGGGCAGGCGGAGACTGTCGCCGGCGGCTCCGGTCAGCCGGATGCCGGGATGCACGTGGCCGCACAGCGCGTAGCCGGTGGGCGGAATCGCTGGCTCGTGGTGCAGCACGAACGGTCCGGCGGCAAGGAGGTGGGGCGCGGCGACGACGGCGACCCGCCACGCGGGCGGCGGGTCGCCGGCGTGCCGATCGTGATTGCCGCGCACCAGCTCGAGTGCGAGGTCCGGATGCCGCGCGCGCCAGGCGGTCACCGCGGCGTCGAGCGCCGGCACCCGGCCCGTTGCCGCGTGGATGAAGTCGCCCAGCACGACCAGCCGCCGGCTGCCGGTGCGCTGCACGAGCGCATCCAGGCGGTCGAGGTCGGTCGCCGTCGCGCCGCGGGGCACGGGGACCCCGCCCACGCGCAGGCTTGCCGCCTTGCCGAGATGGACGTCGGCGACCAACAGCGTGGCGCCGCGGGGCCAGTAAAGAGCCCGCTCGGCCAGCAGCACGACCTCCTCGCCGGCGAGAACGGTCGCGCGCGCGCCGGGCACTCCCGGCACCGGCCGCAGCCGGCGCGGCGGAGGGAGCGGAGCGCAGAGGTCGCGGCCGGGTGTTGGCATGGGGTCAGGCGCCCTCGGCCGCCTGCTCGAGCTCGGCGACCATCCGCGCGACCCGCGCCTCCAGCGCCTCGGTGCTCATGCTGTCGCGGAACATCTCGACCAGCAGCGGGAAGGCGAACGGGGTCGGCCGGGCGGGGCGCGTGCAGAGCGCCTGCGCGCCCCGCAGCCGCGCGAGCGTGGCCGCGAGGCGCGGCGCCTCCAGCCGGCGGTCGAGGACCTCGCGCGTGGCCTGGGCGAGCAGCCGGTTGTCGGGATCGTACTCGGCGAAAACCTCGTAGAGCAGCGCCGAGGACGCCTGCAGCTGTCGCGCCGGATGCGGTTGCCCGGGGTAGCCTTGGAAGACGAGGCCGGCGATCCGCGCGGTCTCGCGGAACTGCCGGCGACCGAGCTCGGCGGCATTGAGCCCCGCGACGAGATCGCGCTCGACGTCCGGCGCGGCCAGCAGCATCCCGAGATCGCGCCGCGTGAGCGGCAGCGGATCCGGGCAGACCAGACCGAAGCCGTAGTCGTTGGCGGTGAGGCTGATCGTCCGCGCCGTCGCGCGCGACAGCCGGTACGAGAACAGGGTGGCGAGTCCGAGGTGGACGAGCCGGCCCTCGAACGGATAGAAGAAGAGGCCGTGTCCTGCCCGGGTCGGGATCGACTCGACCAGCCACTCGTCCTCGGCCGGCAGCGCCGACCAGCGCGCCTGCAGGGCGAGGAGCGGCTGCAGCAGCACGAGCTCCGGCGAGCGGTAGACGCCGGCGCGCGCCTCGGCGACGAGCCGGCGGGTGGCGCGCGAGAGCTCGCCGGACAGCGCCATCTGGCCGCCGGCCCAGCGCGGCACGCGTGCCGACTTCGTGCCCGCCGGGCGCACCCAGGCGGTGAGTTCGTGGACGCGGACGAACTCCAGCACGCGGCCGGCGAAGACGAACGTGTCGCCCGGCGACAGGCGTGCGATGAAGTCCTCCTCGACGTGGCCGAGCCGCCGGCCGTTCTTCAGCGCCACGACGATCGACGCCTCGCTGACGATGGTGCCGATGCCCATCCGGTGCCGGCGCGCGATCGCGGCGTCCGGCACGCGGGCGATGCCGTCGGTGCCGATCACGACGCGCCGGTACTCGGGATACGCGTTGAGGCTCGACCCGCCGTGGACGACGAAGTCGAGCGCGAAGCGCCAGTCGTCCGGCGCGAGGCCGGCGTAAGCGTGCGTGCCCCGGATCTCGCGCAGCAGCGCGTCGGGCGCGAAGCCGCCGCCCAGCGCACAGGTGACGAGGTGCTGGACCAGCACGTCGAGCGGGGCGACGAGCGGGACGCGCGGCTCGAGCGCCCGCGCGGCGGCAGCCTCGCGCGCGGCGGCGGCCTCGACCAGCTCCAGCGCCTGCGCCGGCACCACGGTGACCCGCGACACGGCACCCGGACGGTGGCCGCTGCGCCCCGCGCGCTGCAGCAGCCGGGCCACGCCCTTGGGGCTGCCGATCTGCAGCACCTGCTCGACCGGCGCGTAGTCGACGCCGAGGTCGAGGCTCGACGTGCAGACCACGGCGCGCAGCCGTCGGCTGCGCAGCGCGTCCTCGACCCAGTCGCGGACGTCGCGCTCGAGCGAGCCGTGGTGCAGCGCGATGGTGCCGGCCCAGTCGGGCCGCGCCGCGAGCAGCGCCTGGTACCAGATCTCGGCCTGCGAGCGGACGTTGGTGAACACCAGCGTCGACGCCGCACGCTCGATCGCGCGCACGACTTCCGGCAGCAGCTTGAGGCCGATGTGACCGGCCCAGGGAAAGCGCTCGATCAACGCTGGGCGCAGGCTGTCGACCACGATCTCCTTGGCATCGTGGCCGCGGATCACGACGGCGTCGGCAGCACCCGCCGGACCGGTGAGGCAGGCCATCGCAGCGTCGAGGTTGGCGAGCGTCGCCGACAGTCCCCAGGTCGGCAGCCGGGGGCCAAGCGAGCGCAGGCGCGCGAGTGCCAACTCGACCTGCACGCCGCGCTTGGTCGACATGAGCTCGTGCCACTCGTCGACGACGACGCCGGCGAGCCCGGCGCAGCGCTCCCGCCAGTCGGCGCGCGCCAGCAGCAGCGTGAGGCTCTCGGGGGTCGTCACCAGCACGCTCGGCAGCCGCCGGTCCTGCCGTGCCCGCGCGCCGGCCGGCGTGTCGCCGGTGCGCACCTCGACGCGCCAGTGCGGGTTGAGCGCGGCGGCGGCGCGTGCGAGTGCGTGACCGGTGTCGGTCGCCAGCGCCCGCAGCGGCGTGATCCACAGCAAAGTGAGCGGCGGCGGGAGCATCTCGCTGCCCGAGGGGCCCAGTACCAGCGGGGGAACTGCGACCGCCAGCGTCTTGCCCATGCCGGTAGGCGCGTGCAGGAGGCCCGAGCGGCCGTCCGCGAATGCCGCCCAGGCGGCTTCCTGGAAGTCGAACGGCACGTGGCCCTGGCTCGCGAACCACGCCCGGGCGCCGGCGAAGCGGACGTCGGGGCGTTCGCGCGGCGCGCTCGCCGTGGCGCAGCGGACGGCGGCCACCCCGGGCGTCGCGGTCACGGCAGAGAAGCGTCGGCCGCCGGGTCAGTCGGCGGCGACGATCGGGATGCGCACGCTCGCGGTCGGCGCCTGCGGCCGCGCCGCGCGGAACCGGGCGAGGAGTTCCGCTTCCTTCGCCTTGGCCGTGTCGATGTGGCGCGCCTTGACGTGGCCGTAGCCGCGGATGCCGTCCGGGATGCGGGCGAGCTCGACGGCGAGCGCGTGGTTGTGCAGCGCGAGGCCCGCCAGGACCTCGTCGAACAACGTCTCGTACTCGGCGACGAGCGCGCGCTCCCGCTTGCGCTCCGTGCTGCGGCCGAAGACGTCGAGCAGCGTGCCGCGGTGCTGCCGCATTCGCGCGAGAACGGCAAAGGCCTTCAGCATCCACGGCCCGAAGCTGCGTTTCGCCGGGACGCCGGTCGAGGGGTCGATGCGGGCGAGGAACGGCGGCGCGAGGTGGAAGCGCAGCGTGACGTCGCCCTCGAACTCGGCGGCGACGCGACTCGCGAAGTCGCTCTCCGCGTACAGCCGGGCGACCTCGTACTCGTCCTTGATCGCGAGCAGCTTGAAGTAATGGCGGGCGGCTGCGTCGGCGAGCGCGGTCTCGCCCGGGACCCTGGCGGCCTCGGCTGCGCGCACGCGGGCGACGAAGTCGGTGTAGCGCCGGGCGTACGCGGCGTCCTGGTAGCCGGTGAGGTAGTCGGCGCGCCGCGCGATGACTTCGTCGAGGCTCTCGGACAGGCGCTGCGACTCCGGCAGCGCCGTCGGCGGCCGGGCGTGCCGGCGCACCGCGTCGGGGAAGGCCGCGGCGCGGCGGCCCCAGGTGAAGCTCTCCCTGTTGGCGTCGACCGCGGTGCCGTTCAACTCGATCGCCTTCACGATCGCCGCCTCGGACAGCGGGATCAGCCCGCGCTGGAAGGCGAAGCCGACCATGAACAGGTTGGTGGCGATGGTGTCGCCCATCAGCGCGGTGGCGAGCGCGGTTGCGTCGACGAACTCCGCGTCGCCGGGCGCGATCGACTCCTCGATGTCGCGTTGCATCGACCCCAGCGGGAAGGCCAGGTCGGGGTCGCTGGCGAAGTGCGCCGGCATCACCTCGGCGGTGTTGACCAGCGCCCGCGTCACGCCCTTCTGCATCTTCGCCAGCGCCTCGTAGCCGACGCCGGCGACGATGTCGCAGGCGAGCACCAGCCGCGCCTCGCCGGCGGCGATCCGCGTGGCGTGCAGGAGCTCCGGTGCCGCGGCGATGCGCACGTGCGAGACCACCGCGCCGTTCTTCTGCGCGAGGCCGGTCATGTCGAGGACCGACGACCCCTTGCCCTCGAGGTGGGCGGCCATGCCGAGCAGCGCGCCGATGGTGACCACGCCGGTGCCGCCGATGCCGGTGACCAGGATGCCGTAGGGCTCGGCGAGTCCCGGCGGGTTGGGCTCGGGCAGCGTCGGGAACTCGCCGCTGCCGGCTTTCGCGGGTTTCCTGAGGCGGCCGCCCTCGACGGTGACGAAGCTGGGGCAGAAGCCCTTGATGCAGGAGAAGTCCTTGTTGCACGAGCTCTGGTCGATGCCGCGCTTGCGCCCGAACTCGGTCTCGAGCGGCGCGACCGAAACGCAATTCGACGCCACGCCGCAGTCGCCGCAGCCCTCGCAGACGAGGTCGTTGATGATCACGCGCCGTGCCGGGTCGGGGAGCTTGCCGCGCTTGCGCCGGCGCCGCTTCTCGGCGGCGCAGGTCTGGTCGTACAGCAGCACCGTGCAGCCCGCGGTCGTGCGGAGCTCGCGCTGGACGGCGTCGAGTTCGTCGCGGTGGTGGATCGCGACGGAGCCGGGGAAGGTGCCGATCCCGTACTTGTCCGGCTCGTCGCTGACGACGACGACGCGCTTGACGCCTTCGGCCGCGACCTGGCGGGCGATGTCGGCCGGCGAGAGCGGTCCGTCGACCGGCTGGCCGCCGGTCATCGCGACCGCGTCGTTGTAGAGGATCTTGTAGGTGATGTTGACGCCGGCGGCAACGGCGGCGCGGATGGCGAGGATGCCGCTGTGGTAGTAGGTGCCGTCGCCGAGATTGGCGAAGATGTGCTGCTCGTCGGTGAACGGCGCCTGCCCGATCCAGGGCACGCCTTCGCCGCCCATGTGCGTGAACGTCGAGGTCGAGCGATCCATCCAGATCGCCATCACGTGGCAACCGATGCCGGCCGTCGCGCGGCTGCCGTCCGGCAGCTTGGTGGACGTGTTGTGCGGGCAGCCGGAGCAGAAGTAGGGC
>DATIUK010000186.1:0-4631 GCA_035466885.1 Casimicrobiaceae bacterium | reverse complement strand
GTCGCGATCGCCGCGCGCGAACTCGAGGAACTGGCCGATGACGCGGTCCATCTCGTCGATGTCCGCGGCCATGCCCGCACGCAATGCGTCGTCGCCGCCCGCCATCTCGATGCCGAGCCGAAGGCGGGCGAGCGGGGTGCGCAGGTCGTGCGACACGCCGGCGAGGAGGACCGCGCGATCGTGCTCCAGCTGCTTCAGGTTTGCCGTCATCCGGTTGAACCCGCGGTTGAGGTTCGCGATCTCCGCCGGGCCGCCCTCGGGCAGCGGGTCGGGCGCTTCGCCGCGGCCGACGCGCTCGACCGCCGCCGAGAGCTCGCGAAGCGGGCGCGCGAGATGCCGGGCGTAGAAGAAGGCGGCGACGAGCAGCAGGGCGGCGACGGTGAGGCTCCAGATGCCGGCCCGCGAGGGAACGTCCTCGGCCTGCGGCCGAGGCGGCAAGGGAAATCCGATCCAGTAGTTGCTGCCGGCGGCCTCGATCTTGACCATCAGGAGGCCGCGTCCGGGCGCGGTGCGCAGCTCCGTCGCCGGGCCGAGCCCGCTCTTCAGCCGCTCCTCGAACTCGGCCATCATCGGCCCCAGCGCCGGGCTGCCGCCCATGCCGCGGCGCTCGCCCTCCGGAATGATGCGCACGCCGTACTCGCGCCCGATGCGCAGCAGGGTCTCGCGTCCCTCGCGCAGGTCGGCGCTGCCGAGCGCCGCGCGGACCGCCTGCAGCTGCACGATCTTGGTGTCGCCGAACTGTCGCGCGAGCAGCGCTTCGCGATCCTGGCGGAAGATCAGGATCGTCGCCGCCATGGCGAAGATGACCACCGCCAGCAGCAGCAGCGCAAGGCGGCCGAACAGCGTCTTCGGCAGGAGCTTCATCGCGGCATCCGATCAGGCGTCCGGCTGCGCCGAGGCCGCCGCCGGGTCGTCGTCGGGCACGTAGGTGTAGCCGAAGCCCCAGACGGTCTGCAGGTAGCGCGGATTGGCGGGGTCGGGCTCGATCAGCTTGCGCAGCCGCGACACCTGGACGTCGATGGCGCGGTCGAACACCTCGTGGTCGCGCCCGCGGGCGAGCAGCATCAGCTTCTCCCGCGCAAGCGGCTGCCGCGGGTGCTCGACGAACACCTTGATCAGCGAGAACTCGCCGGTCGTGAGGTGGACGGTCTTGCCGTCGCGGGCGAGCGTGCGCGCCGCGAGGTCGAGCTCGAACGGGCCGAATGTCGTGCGGCCGCTACCGCGGGGCGCGCCGGGCGCCAGCCGCTCGCCGTGGCGGCGCAGCACGGCGTTGATGCGCGCGACGAGCTCGCGCGGATTGAACGGCTTCGGCAGGTAGTCGTCGGCCCCCATCTCGAGCCCGACGATGCGGTCGACGTCCTCGCCCCTGGCCGTGAGCATGATGATCGGCACCGACTCTCCGGCCGCGCGCAGGCGCCGGCAGACGGCCAGGCCGTCCTCGCCGGGCAGCATCAGGTCGAGTACGAGGAGATGCGGGGGATCCCGCTGGAGCTTGCGGTCGAGGTCGCGCGCGTCCGGCAGCGCGATCACCTGGAACCCCTGTTCACCGAGGTAGCGCGACAGGAGGTCCCGCAGCCGGGCGTCGTCGTCGACGACCAGGATGCGGGCTGAGGGGGGCTTGCTGGACATGGCCGATTAAACGCCGCGCGCGCGGGGCCGGTGAGGGCGAAGTTGTAACGGATTGTAACGCCCGCCGCTTGGCGCAATGTCCGGTTGCAAAGTGGCCCTCGCCGGGGTGCGAACCGGGTGCGACGATGTGCATCCAAGCGCAGGGAAGCGCCGCGCATCGCCCGCCGTGCACGGGGCAACGCGGTGGTTCCTCGCCCCACTTCACTCACGCCAAGGAACCACGATGAACGACTCGACTCACAAGACACTTTCGCACGATGCGCGCCGGGTGGCGACGACCACGGCCGCCGTCCTCGCGCTGGCACTCGGCACCGTCGCGAGCACCGCGGCCTTCGGCGGTCCCGCCGCACCGGGCGGTCGCGGCCCGGGGGCCCCGGGCGGCGAGCCCTTCGGCCCCCAGGTGATCGAGTCGATCAAGGCCAGGCTCAACCTCGACAGTTCGCAACTGCAGCAGTTCGACCAGGCGCTGGTCATGTCGAAGTCCGCCCGCGAGGGCGCGCGCGCCGACCGCCTCAAGTTCCGCGAGACGCTGCGTGCGGAACTCGCCAAGCCGGAGCCCGACCTCGCCGCCGTGGCGCGCATTGCGGACGCCGAGCAGGCGCGCAACCAGGCCGTGCGCAACCAGGTCCGCGACCGCTGGCTGCGGCTCTACGCGACGTTCTCGCCCGAGCAGAAGGCCGTCGTCCGCGAAGCCCTCGTCGCGAGGATGAACCGCGGCGACGCGGTCCGCGAGCAGATGCGCGAGCGCCTGGGCGGCTGATCGCCTGGGGGCACCGCGGAGCCTGCGCCGGGGTCGCGCGGACGCCCACCGGCGGCGCGCCGGCGTGGGCGGATCACGGGAACGGCCGCGATCGACGCGGCCGCGCGAAACGAAGCCCTTGTTCTGAAAAGAATATTCGATTACAATTATCGATTACCTTGCCTCACCCGCCGCAGACGGGGAGGCCGCCAGCGGGCAACGCCGGCCGGTCATCCGGCCGCCAAGCCCGCCAACCCACGCCCACAAGGAGAGTTCTGCATGCGTCATTACGAAGTCGTTTTCATCGTGCATCCCGACCAGAGCGAGCAGGTTCCCGCGATGATCGAGCGCTACCGCACGATGGTCACCGCCAAGGAGGGCCGGATCCACCGGCTCGAGGACTGGGGTCGCCGGCAGCTCGCGTTCCCGATCGCCAAGGTCCACAAGGCGCACTACGTCCTGATGAACATCGAGTGCAACGGCGAAACGCTGGCCGAGCTCGAGCACGCGTTCAAGTTCAACGACGCCGTCCTGCGCCACCTGATCGTCGCGATGAGCGAAGCCGTGTTGACGCCGTCGCCGATGATGCGGGAGGAGCGACCGCGTGCGCCGGGTCGCGACGGTGAACGCGGCGATCGCGGAGACCGTGGCGACCGCGGAGACCGCGGTGACCGCGGTGATCGCGGTGATCGCGGTGATCGCGGCGACCGTGCTGCGGCCGAGCGGCCGGCGGCGGACAAGCCCGCCCCCGCGCAGGCCTAGGACCGAAAGCGAAGCGCGACACGCCCCGTGCCCGGCGCCAACCGGCTCACGCTGGACGCCACGCTGACCGAACGCCACGACCTGCGCTACACGCCTGCCGGCATCCCGGCGGTCGAATGCACGCTGAGCCACGCCTCGATGCAGGCCGAAGCCGGCGGCGAGCGCCGAGTCGAGTGCGAACTGTCCGCGGTGGCCTTCGGCGACGTGGCGACGGCTCTGGCGCGGGTGACGCCCGGTTCGGCCCTGCGGGTCCGTGGCTTCATCGCCCGCCGCTACCGCACCGGGATCACCGTCGCGCTGCACATCAACGAATTTGCAATGAACGAAGGAAACTGACATGCCCCGTCCAGGCGGAAGGTTCGGAAAGAAGAAAGACGGCAAGAAGCGCGAACGCGGCAATAACCTGTTCAAGCGCAGGAAGTTCTGTCGCTTCACGGCCGAAGGCGTCAAGGAGATCGACTACAAGGACGTCGACATCCTGAAGGACTTCATCCAGGAGAACGGCAAGATCATGCCGGCGCGGATCACGGGCACCAAGGCCCGCTACCAGCGCCAGCTGTCGACCGCCATCAAGCGTGCGCGCTTCCTCGCGCTGCTGCCCTACACCGACCTGCACTGAGCGGGGGACGCGATGCAAATCATTCTGCTCGAGAAGATCGCCAACGTCGGCAACCTCGGTGACGTCGTCAAGGTCAAGGACGGCTTCGCCAGGAACTTCCTCATCCCCCAGGGCAAGGCGAAGCGCGCCACGCCGGACAACATCAAGCTCCTGGAGTCGAAGCGCGCCGAGCTCGAGGCCGCCGCCAACGCGAAGCTCTCGGCCTCGCAGGCGCAGGCCGAGAAGCTCGAAGGCCTGATGGTGCAGATCACGCAAAAGGCGGGCGTCGACGGCCGGCTGTTCGGCTCGGTGACCAACGCCGACATCGCCGAGGCGCTGAAGGGCCAGGGCTTCGCCGTCGAGAAGGCCTCGGTGCGCATGCCGGCGGGTCCGCTGAAGCAGATCGGCGACTATCCGCTGGTCGTCGCGCTGCACACCGACGTCGCGGCGAACATCACCGTCAGCGTGCTCGGCGACACCTCGGCGGGAAGCTGACGCGGCGCCGCGCCTGACGCGGTCGCAACCAACCCGGGCGCCGCGGCAGCGGCGCCCTTTTTTTCTGCGCGTCCGGCGGCGAGCCGTCGGCGCGGTTCGTCGCGGCGGTAGAATCGACTCTCGAACCGGAACCGCGCCATGCCCGACGATCCCCAGCTCGCGTCGCTGAAGCTGCCCCCGCACTCGCTCGAGGCCGAGCAGTCGGTGCTGGGCGGGCTGCTGCTCGACAACGACGCGGCCGACCGCATCGGGGACGTCGTCGCCGACGCCGATTTCTACAGCGAGGCGCACCGGCTCATCCACCAGCACATCGTGCGCCTGATCAGCGACGGGAAGGCGGCGGACGTCGTCACCGTCTCGGAGGCGCTTGCCTCGGCGCAGAAGCTCGACTACGTCGGCGGGCTTGCC
>DATIUK010000185.1:0-5693 GCA_035466885.1 Casimicrobiaceae bacterium | reverse complement strand
CCCCGCGATCACGAGCACCAACGCGTTCGACCCGGCGGAGCTCGACGGCAGCAACCCCGACATCAAGGGCTTCTTCAACCTCGACATGGGCGCGTTTCATCGCGTGGTCCAGGTGAACATCATGGGCACGGTGATTCCGTCGCAGGTGTTCGGCGAGGACCTGGTGCGCGGCGGCGGCGGGTCGATCATCAACTTCGCGTCGATGAACAGCTACCGCCCGCTGTCGCGGGTCGGCGCCTACGGCTCGGCCAAGGCGGGCGTGCGCAACTTCACCGAGTGGCTCGCGGCGTATCTCGCGCCGGCGAAGGTCCGTGTCAACGCCATCGCCCCCGGCTTTTTCGTCAACGACCGCAGCCGCAAGATCCTGATGACCGAGGACGGCGGGCTCAGCAGTCGCGGGCAGAACGTGATGCAACACACACCGCTGAAGCGCTTTGGCGAGGCAGACGAACTTCTGGGGTGCTTCAACTGGCTGATCGACGACAAGGCAGCGGGGTTCGTCACCGGCCAGACCGTCGCCGTCGACGGAGGCTTTCTCGCCTGCTCGGGGCTCTGAAGGCGGACCCAGCCCGAGCAGGCGGCGACGCCACCGCGCGAGCCAAGGCTTGCGATGGCCGGTCGCTACAGCCGTGTGGCGGCGCTCGCGGACAGCGCGGCGATGGCCTTTTGCGCCTCGACCCCGCGATCGCGGTGGAGTGCCAGGATGTCCTCGCAGACGCGCTGCCAATGCGCGCGCCCGGCGCGGACGGCATCGCCGATGGCCCGGCCACCGTCACCGTTGCGCCATGCCGCGTACGCGGCGGTCATCGCCGGCGCGATCTCCTGCCGCATGCCGTCGAGGTTGGCGAACCAGAAGTGCAGTGAAGGCCAGGCGTTGCGCGAAAGCAGCGTCGGCAGCGTGACGAGGCAATCGGCGAGATGGTCGCGGGCAGCGCGCGCCAGCAACTCGGCGCGCCGATCCGTCAGCGACGTCAGCATGCTCTCCCACTGCGGGCCAAGGAGCCGCCCGGCGCGGACCTCGCCAAGTTCGTGCAGCGTCAATGTCTCGGCCTCGACGGCCGTCATCCTCTCCAGCGCAGCCTCGGCGCCATCCGGGAAACCGTAGGCGTCGAGCGCAACCTGCAGCGGCCCTTCGGGACGCTTGACCGCCCACGTCTCGGCCTTCTCCCACAGCAATCGCCGCAGCGACTCGAGCCGCAGGTAGATCGTGTCGCCGCGACAGGCGGCCGCTGCCGCACCCAGGTCGCGGGCGTGCTCGCGGCGGGCGACGAGGATGCGGACGCCGTCGCGTTGTTCCTCCCGGTCGAGCGCCGCGAGGAAGAACTGCGGCTTGCCGAAACGCCCGACGCCGGCACCGTAGACCAGGCCGTGCGGGACCAGCGCCCGGTTCATCGTGTCCACGTCGAACGGGTCGACGGTGGTGCCATCGAGCGGCAGTCCCTGGAGTTCGGCCTCCTCGATCGCACCCCACATCGCCTCGCGCCCGGACAGCCACGCGCCCACCGCCGCCTGCGGCAGGACGGCGGTCGGTGCGGCGCCTTGCTCCCAGCGGTAGAGCTCGCGCATCTCCAGGAGGTAGGTGCACAGCCCCATGTCCCGCGCGAAGCGCGCATCCGAGACATGGCAGTTGGCCTGCACCGCCGCGACGAGACGTTCGAAGTCCGCGATCATCGGGCCGCCGGCGTCCTACTCGTCGTCGCCGGGTCCCGCCGGCCGCGTGCGCACCTCGGACAGCAGGTTCTCGGCCTCGATCTCGTCGGGCGCGAAGATGACCTTGACCACGCAATCGGGCGGCGCGTCGGCGCTCGCCCGCAGCGCCTTGGCGCGCGTCGAAGCCTCGCGGAACGACGCTGCCGCGTCCACCTTCTCGAGTCGCCGGAACGGGAACACGCGGTAGATGTAGTACGGCACAGTCTGCTCCTTGCCGGTGGTCGTCGGTGGTCAGCCGACGCATTGCGTGGTGGACTGCCGGCGTGACCCTCGGATGATTGAATGACCGCGCACGCCGACGCCGAACCCGTCGGCGGCCGCGGCAGTCGGCATGATGGCGGACGAAGGCATCGGTTCACACCGTCGCAGCACGGACCTGCCGCGGCGGCACGCCGGCGACTTCGAGCCGGGCGACGGTCGCGGCGACGAACGCGGCAGGACCGGCAACGTAGATGTCGCGCCCGTCGAGCCGGAATGCGCCTCCGAGATTCGCGACGATCGCCGCCGCCCCGGACTCCGGATCGGCCGCGGTGTGCGCGGCGTAGCGGAAGTCGTCGAACGCCGCCGCCCACGCCCGGCACTGGTTGGCGAGGTAGTGGCCGTCCTGTCGCAGCGCCAGCCAGTCGAGGGAGAGGGGCGCGGCGGCGTCCTGTGCGATCGCGTGCTCGATCAGGCTCCTGATCGGCGCGAATCCGGTGTCGCAGGCGATGAACGCCGACGGCCGCCCGTCGTCCTGCAACACGAACGCGCCGGAGGGTCCGCGCAGCGACAGCGAATCGCCGCACCGCAGCACGCCCGCAAAGAGCATCGCGGCCAGCGCGTCGTCGGGGTCGCGCGCGACGTGGAAGTGCAGGTTGCGCTCGTCGCAGGGGCAGCTGGCGATCGGATACGCTCGCCGGGCGTCGCTGCCGTCGCTGTACGCCAGGGTCACGCTCTGTCCGGCGAAAAAGCGCAGTCGGTTCTGGCGCGGCGTCTGCAGGTGCAGGAGGAGGGTGTTCGGCGCCACCTGTTCCACTCCGCGGATGCGCACCGTCAGCTCCTGGGGCCGAATCTGGCTCGGGTCGGTTGCTTCCTGCGTCTCGATCACGAGATCGCCGGCGCCGGCAGAATGTGCGCACAACAGGATGAGGCCCTGCTGCCGGTCGGCCTCCGACAGTGGGTAGTCGTGCGCCATGACCTTGGTCGCAGCGCCCTCGATCACGCGCGCCCGGCACAGCCCGCAGGTGCCGTTTCCGCACCCGTAGTCGAGCCTGAGGCCCGCCTTCAGACCCGCCTCGAGCAGCGTCTCACGGCCCTCGACGACGAACTCGTGGCCGCTGGGCCGGGCGGTGACTCGGGCGGCAGAGGCATTGGGCGTGCTGTCCATGCGGGCGACGGGCTCGGCGGAGGGCGGGGGCGAGGAGGTTGGTGGGCGTGCGCTCGCGAGCGTAGCGCAGTACGGAGCTCGCCGCACGGGCTGCCGCCCCGGCCGGCGGGCTTCCGCGGGGCCGGATGGCGCGAAACCGGCGGCAATCATCGCGCAACTCGGACATTGGGCATGCATTCCCGGTCCGAAGTCCATCGCCGCGGGGAGCAGGGGCAAGTACTCCATCCGGGTAGTCCGCGGTGCACGCCATCGGGATTACCCACTGTAACCGCCCGGAGTGATGGCGCCCGGGGCCGGGTGCGCCCTAGTATCGTCCCACATTCGAGGCGTGTTCGCGAAGGCTACTGCTCAGCGTCAACGCCCGCCCCCGGCATCCCGTCCCCGTTGCGAACAACGTCGCGGGCAACCGAACGGGATCGAACGGTCGCTCGCTGCGGCACCGTCACGTGGAGGACTGTCATGGCAAAACCGATGCATCCGACGCCCAATCTGGACCAGCTGGAAGGCGGTCCGTGGCCGAGCTTCGTCACCGGCTTGAAGCACCTCGCGCAGGACAAGGACATGGCTGTCGACCTCCTGGGCCAGCTCGAGCATTCCTACCAGACGCGCAAGGGCTACTGGAAGGGCGGCACCGTCGGCGTCTTCGGCTACGGCGGTGGGGTCATTCCCCGCTTCACCGAGGCCAAGAGCGAGGACAACAAACCGCTGTTTCCCAAGGCAGCCGAGTTCCACACCCTGCGGGTGATGCCGCCGGCCGGCATGCACTACAACACCGATGTGCTGCGCAGGATGGCCGACATCTGGGAAAAGCACGGCTCCGGCCTCATCGCCTTTCACGGCCAGTCCGGCGACATCATGTTCCAGGGCGTGTCGACCGAGAACGTCCAGCCCGCGTTCGATGCGATCAACGAGTTGGGCTTCGACCTCGGCGGCGCCGGCCCGGCGGTGCGCACGTCGATGTCCTGCGTCGGCGGCGCGCGCTGCGAGCAGTCGTGCTACGACGAAGGCAAGGCGCACCGCACCGTCATCAACAGCTTCCTCGACGACATCCACCGCCCGTCGCTGCCGTACAAGTTCAAGTTCAAGTTCTCGGGCTGCCCGAACGACTGCATGAACTCGATCCAGCGCGCCGACATGGCGGTCATCGGCACCTGGCGCGACAACATCCGCACCGACGAGCCGCTGGCGCGGAAGTGGTTCGCCAAGCACGGGATGGACGAGCTGGTCAACGACGTCGTCGCCCGCTGCCCGACCAAGGCGATTCAGCTGAAGGAGATCCGCAGCGTCAGCCCGCGCGATTCAGTTTCCGCGGTCGCGGTCAGCGACACCCACGCGCTCGAGATCGAGAACAGCGACTGCGTCCGCTGCATGCACTGCATCAACGTGATGACGGGTGCCCTCGCCCCCGGCAAGGACAAGGGCGCGACGATCCTGGTCGGCGGCAAGCGCACGCTCAAAATCGGCGATCTGATGGGCACCGTCGTGGTGCCGTTCATGAAGCTCGACACCGACGACGACCGCGCGAAGCTGGTCGAGCTCGGGCAGAAGATCATCGACTTCTTCGCCGAGAACGCGCTGGAGCACGAGCGCACCGGCGAGATGATCGAACGCATCGGCATCGTCAACTTCCTCGACGCGCTGGAGATCGAGGTCGACCCGAGCATGGTGGCCGCGCCCCGCACCAACCCCTACGTGCGAATGGACGGCTGGGACGAGGAAGTGGCCAGGATCAAGGCCAGGAAAGAAGCCGCCTGAGGAAACCCGCATGAGCCAAGCCCAGCTGCGCCGCCCCGTCGAGTCGGGCGTTCCCGACAACCTCCCGTTCATGCACCCGTTGCTGGCGAAGAACCACGGCAACTGGAAATACCACGACCGGCCGCGTCCCGGCGTTCTGCACCACGTCGCGCATACGGGCGACGAGGTCTGGACGGTGCGCGCCGGCACCCAGCGACAGATGGACGTGCACACGATCCGCCGGCTGTGCGACATCGCCGACCGGTTCGCCGAGGGCCATGTGCGCTTCACCATCCGCTCGAACATCGAGTTCATGGTGTCGTCGGCCGCGAAGGTGGCGCCGCTCATCAGCGAGCTCGAAGCGAGCGGTTTCCCGGTCGGCGGCACCGGCAACTCGGTGTCGATGATCGCGCACACCCAGGGCTGGCTGCACTGCGACATCCCCGGCACCGACGCCTCGGGCGTGGTCAAGGCGCTGATGGACGAGCTGTACGACGAGTTCCGGCGGGAGGAGATGCCCAACCGCGTCCACCTGTCGACCTCCTGCTGCGAGATCAACTGCGGCGGCCAGGCCGACATCGCGATCATCGTCCAGCACACCAAGCCGCCGAAGATCAACCACGACCTCATCGCCAACGTCTGCGAGCGGCCGGCCGTCGTCGCCCGCTGCCCGGTTGCCGCCATCCGGCCCGCACTGATCAACGGCAAGCCGTCGCTGGAGGTGGACGAGAAGAAGTGCATCTGCTGCGGCGCGTGCTACCCGCCCTGCCCGCCGATGCAGATCAACGATCCCGAGCACTCGAAGCTCGCGATCTGGGTCGGCGGCAAGAACTCCAACGCGCGGGCGAAGCCGACGTTCATGAAGATGGTCGCCTCCGGCCTG
>DATIUK010000184.1:0-8893 GCA_035466885.1 Casimicrobiaceae bacterium | reverse complement strand
GCCATTGGCGGTAGCGGTGCTTGGGCTGGGCGCGGAAGTCGCCGCCGGCGACCTTGGCGAAGCCGGGGGAGAAGCACGAGTCCCAGACGCGCTCGTTGACCGCCTCGCTGCCGGCAAGGTCGGTCGCGCGCTCGACGCTGGTGCAGAAGCACGTCGGGCACGCCAGCGTGCAGTTGCCGCAGGACAGGCAGCGGTTGGCGACCTCGGCCCAGCGCGGATGCTCCATCTGCGCCAGCAGCCGGTCGCGCAGGCCGGCCGTCTGCAGCGGTTGTCCGATCCGCGTGCGGTTGGCGGCAACCGCCTGGACGGCGGCCACCGACTGCTCGAGGTTGGCGGCGCTCACCGGCAGCCGGGAGAGGAGGTCGGACCCGGCGGGCGTCCCGGCTTCGAGCACGAAGCCGTCGTCGAGTTCGGTCAGCGCGAGGTCGTGGCCGGCGCCCGCCTTGATTTCCGGGCCAGTGCCCATCGAGGTACAGAAGCAGGTCGACGCCGACGTCGTGCACTGGACGGCGATGACCAGCGCAGCCTTGCGGCGCTGCTGGAAGTCGGTCTCGATGTACGGGCCGCCCAGGAACACGCGGTCCTGGATGGCGAGCGCGGCGAGCTCGCAGGCGCGCACGCCGAGGAACGCGAGCTTCGGGATCTCCGGGGTCACCGGCCGGAACGACACCACGGCGCTGCCGTCGTGCCGCGCGGCGCTGGTCGGCACTCGCGGCGGATAGGTGTAGCGCTTCCACGACGTCGGTCCGACGACGTGGCTGAACGCGCGCTCGTCCTGGCGGCGGGTGAGCCGGTACCTGCCCGGCGCCTGCTCGTCGCCGACGCCGCGCGGGAGTTCGTCGACCGTCGCGATCTCCTCGCAGACGATCGCGCCGTCCACCACGGTCGGGCCGATCACCTTGCGGCCGTCGGCCTGCAGGAGGTCGAGCAGCGTCTGCAGTTCGGCGCGCGGCAGGAACCAGGCGCCCCCCATCGTGCCCACCGGAGCGTTCAGCATGGCAGCGCCTCCTCGGGGTGCCCGAGCTCGTCGAGGATGGCGGCAAGGCGTGCGGCGAGTGCCGGCAAGGCGGCGACGACGGCCGGCGACAGCGTGTCGCCGAGTTCGCAGTCGGCGATGCCGATGCCCAGGAACCAACCGTCGATCGGGTGCTGCCGCAGTTCCTCGGCCAGCGCCAGCGCCTGCTCGAGGGGCAGCTCGTGCGACGAGCGGCTCTTCGCGCGCCGGCCCGTGCCGGCCCGCTTGCGCCCGAGCGCGGCGAGTTCGGGCAGCGGCCTGGCGACGATCGCGCCGGGCGCGACGCCGGCGACGGCGTCGACGATGACGCACGGCACGCCGTCGGGCACGCCGAGCAGCATCGACGCGTCGAGCTGGCCGGCGACGACGATGTCGGCGTGGCGGCGCACGCCGGGGGCGAGCAGGCGCACCACGCGCAGCGCGGCGCCGTCGTCGCCGCGGTGCGCGTCGCCGCAGAGGAAGAGCGGGATGCGCGGGTTCATCGCGGCACCTCGCTCGCGCCCTCGTACTCGATCGACAGGTCGAGGAAGTGCGTGGCGCAGGAGATGCACGGGTCGTAGCTGCGGATCATCTGCTCCAGCCGATGGGTCGCTTCCGGGTCGGGCAGGCGCAGCGCGTCGTCGGCGGCGTTGACGAGGTCCGCTTCGATCGCCGCCTGGTTCTGCGACGTGGGCGGCACGATCTGGCAACGGGCGATCCGGCCCTGCTCGTCGATCTCGTAACGGTGGAAGCACATCCCGCGCGGCGCCTCGGTCGCCCACGCGGCGACGCCGGCACGCGGCCGCCACTCGACGGCCGGCGACTCCGGCGGCCGGTACGCGTCGATGATGTCCAGCGCCTCGGCGGTGGCGTGCACGAGTTCGACGGCGCGGGCGACGATCGACGCGTAGATGTTGGTGCGGATCATGTCCTGCATGCCGGTCTCTTCAAGCAACGCCCGTGCCACCGGGTGAAGCTGGTCGGCGCACAGCGACACCCGTGCTGCCGGGCCGAGGAGATACGGACCCTTGCCGTCCTTCGAGCGCGCGTGCAAAGCGTTGGTGCCCTCGACCTGGAACTCCTCGAATGCCTTCGTCCAGTCGGTCAGTGGCAGGTCGACCCCGTCGTTGGACACGATGCGGCCGTCGTTGAACGGGTACTCGCGCGGGTGCTTCATCGCAACGAAGCGCATGTCGCGCCTGAACGCGGGCATCGCGAAGCCGGTGGTCCAGCGGACCGTCGCCTTGGCGTGCTCCAGCGCGTGCTCGAGTGCCGGCCGCATCGCCTGGAGCTCGGCCTTCCTGGGCGTCCGGTAGAAGCCGCCGACCCTGACGCTGACCGGGTGGATCGCCCGCCCGCCCAGCACCTTGATGAGGTCGTTGCCGGATTTCTTCAACGCGAGGCCGCGCTCGACCGTCTGCCGGTGGTCGCGGGCCATCGCGATCGCGCTCTCGTAGCCGAGGAAGTCCGGCGCGTGCAGCATGTAGACGTGCAGGCCCAGGCTCTCGATCCACTCGCCGCAGTACATGAGGCGGCGCAGCGCCCGCACGGCGGGATCGATGCGCACGCCGAAGCAGTCCTCGAACGCGTGGACCGCGCTCATCTGGTAGGCGACCGGGCAGATGCCGCAGATGCGCGCGACGATGTCGATGACGTCGTCGGGCGTGCGGCCGACGACCAGCTGCTCGAAGTAGCGGGGGGCTTCGAAGATGCCCAGCCGCGCCTCGACGACCTTGCCGTCGCGCACGACGAGGCGCAGCGACCCCTCGCCCTCGACCCGGGTGAGCTCGCCGACGGCGATCCGGCGTTCGCCGGCGACCGGCGGAGGAACGACGGCGCTCATCGGGCACCTCCCGGCGTTCCGACCGGTGCCTTCACGCCGGGCGGCGTGCCGCCGAACTGGGTGACGGCGCTGCGGAACGGCTCGGCGTTGGCGCAGAAGCCGGCGAACAGGCGGCCGAGGTCGGCCGGCGCCATGCGCGCCTTGGTTTGCAGGAAGTCGGCCAGACCCTTGACGTTGGCCTGCTCGCGCGGCCCGAAACAGCCGTAGCAGCCGCGGCCGTAGCGGGGGCAGATCGCGCCGCAGCCGGCCTGGGTCACCTGGCCCAGGCACGGCGTGTGGCGGGTGACCATCACGCAGGTGTTGCCGGCGCGCTTGCACTCCATGCACACTGCCTCGTCGCGCAGCTGCGGTCGGCGACCGGTGGTGAACGCGGTCAGGAGCTCGGTGAGCTGTCGGGGGTCGATCGGACAGCCGCGCAGTTCCGCGTCGACCTTGACGTGCTCGGCGATCGGCGTCGAGGTGGCGAGCGACGCCACGAACTCCGGATGGGCGTAGACCGCGGTCCGGAACGCCTCGTGGTCGCCCCAGTTGCGCAGCGCCTGGATGCCGCCGGAGGTGGCGCAGGCGCCGATGGTGACCAGGAACTTCGCCTGTTCGCGCAGCTCCTTGATCCGAGGCAGGTGCTCGGGCGCGCTGATCGAGCCCTCGACGAACAGCACGTCGAACGGCCCTTCGGAGCGGGCGGACGTCGCCTCGGCGAACTCGATGATGTCGAACTGCTCGCAGAGGGCGAGGAGTTCGTCTTCGAGGTCGAGCAGCTGCAGCTGGCAGCCGTCACAGGACGCGAACTTCACGACCCCTACGCGGGGCCGAGCTGCGGATGCGCACATTTGCGGAAAAACAATGGGTTGCAGATAACCCTGCTATCGTCCCCGCCATGCTGCACCGCGTCAATCCGGAGAAGCGCGACCTTTGACCCATCGCAAGGGATGACGGGTTCGCGCGCGACAGGCGCACCGTACCGGGGCGCGCGCCTGCGACGCGATGCCGCGGCGAGCGCTCGATCGCGTCGCCTTCTCAGCGGGCAGCTGCCGCCGGAACGCCCGCCCGGGAGGCATGAGCGCCGGACGCGGCGCCGCGTTGACCGCTGCCGGCGGCTCGCGTACCGTCGCAACCGGCGGCGCCCGCGCTGCGCACCCGCGCGCAACGCCGGCGTGGCCCCAGGAATAGCCGTGGTCGACGATTCGGTCCTCGAAGCCATCTTGCGCAGCGGCGTCACGCTGCCGGCGCCCTCCCGCTCGCTGCTGCAGCTGCAGGCGGCGCTGGCGGACGAGCGCTCAGGTCCACGGGAACTCGCGACCGTCGTCGCCCGCGATCCCGTGCTGGTCGGCGCCCTGACCCGGATCGCCAACTCGCCGGCGTTCTATCACCAGGGCAGCGCCCGCTCGCTGGTCGACGTCGTCGCCCGCCTCGGCGGCACCAAGACGCTCGCGATCGCCGTCAGCACGACGATGCGGAACGCGTTCTCCGGCATCGACCAGGCGATCGTCGACGCCGTCTGGGAGCGCAGCGCCCACGTCGCGTCGCGTGCTCTCCACGCGGCGCGGCGCAGCTCGCAGCGCCAGCTCGCCGATCTCGCGTACTTCGCAGCGCTGGTCCACGACGCCGGGATCTGCGTGCTGTTGCGGCGCACACCGGCGGCAGCGGCGGGTCTGCGGGGATTGGATGCCGCCGATTTCGACGCGGCCGCGCTGGCCTTCGACGCCGCCACCGGTGCCGAGCACGCCGCGGTGAGCGCCATCGTCGCGCGCAACTGGAAGCTGCCGCCGGTGATCAATGAGGCGATCCGCATCCACCATCAGCCGCCCGAGGCGCTGCAGCCGGGCGACGAGGCCGCGCTCGTCGCGCTGCTGATCGCGGTCGGGCGCCGCGCGGTCTCCGGGGCGACCGAAGAGTGGTCGCGCTGGGAACCGCTGGCCGAGGCGGGGCTCGGGCTCGATCCGCCGATGATCGAGGCGATGGCGGATCACGCGGGCGCCGGCGGCGAAGCGAGGTGAGATGGCAACCATCGCCGTCATCGGCTCGATCGCCTGCGACGAGGTCGTGCAGCTTCCCCTGCGGCTCGCGCCCGGCGCCCACCAGAACGGCGTCCGGGGCGGCGGGCGCCTGGGCGGCGGCGGGGCGAACACCGCGGTCGCGCTGGCGGCTGCCGGGCATCGCGTCGTGCTCCTATCGTCGGTCGGCCGCGATGCCGACGGCGAGCGGTTGCTCGCGGAGCTCGAACGCGCCGGGGTCGACATCTCCGGCGTCGCGCACTGCCCCTCGCCGACGACGCGCTCGCTGATTCTGCTCGACCCCGACGGCGAGCGCACGGTGATCAACGTCGCCCGCTGCGAGGAGGACGCGCCGCCGGCGCGGCTTCTCGACATCGCGGCAGAAGCCGTGTACGTGCGCAGCCGCCGCGCCGACCTGGCGCCGCTGCTGGCCCGCAAGGCCGCCGAGTGCCTGGTGGTCGCGCACGTTCCGCCGGTCGTACCGGGGTCGCGTCCCGCGCACATCGTCGTCTGTTCCGCGTCGGACCTGGCACCCGTGGAGGTGCGCGCGCCACTGGCGATGGGCGCCGCGGTCGCCGGCGAGCGGTTGCGCTGGGTCGTCACGACCGAGGGCCCGGCCGGCGCCCGGGCCTTCTCGACGACGCAGGAGCTCGCCGTCGCGGCCGATCGGGTCGCGACCATCGACACCACCGGCGCCGGCGACGCATTCGCCGCCGGCCTCGTGCACGCGCTGGTCGCGGGCCGGTCTATGCAGGATGCGCTGGCGCTGGCGGTGCGCTTCGGCACCGAGGCGACCCGCGGGGCGGGCTCGTCGCTGCCAGCGGCGGCGGTGCAGCGGCTGCTCGAGTGAGCCGCCTGCGGGACCGGCGCCCTGTCGCGGGCGCTACGGCACGACGGTGATCGGCTCCGGCGCGGCGCCGCGCGGCAGCACGCGGCCGATGCGCGCGGCGCGCTCGTAGCCGCTTGCCCGCAGCGCGGCCACGCAGGCGTCGGCGTTGTCCTCCGGCACGCCGGCGAGCAGCCCCCCGGCCGTCTGCGGGTCGAACAGCAGCGCCGCAAGCGGATGCGCGAGCGCGGTTTCGCGGTTGCGGATCGCGGTGGCGAGGCGCAGGTTCGCCGGCTGCAGCGAGGAGAGGAATCCCGCTCCGGCGGTCTCGGCTGCGCCGTCGAGGAGCGGCAACGCGGCGAGCTCGATCTCGGCGTCGGTCCCGGCGGCGCGGGTCATCTCGGCCAGGTGGCCCACGAGGCCGAAGCCGGTGACGTCGGTGCACGCGGTTGCGCCGTGGGCGACGAGGCAGCGCGCCGCGGCGCGCCCGTCGACCTGCATCGACGTGAGCGCCGCGTCGATCCAGCGGCCGCGCGCGGCGAGCCTTGCGTGCGCGGCCAGCAGCGTGCCGGTGCCCAGCGGCTTGGTCAGGATCAGCGCCTGTCCCGGCTGCAGGCCGTCCTTGCGCAGGATGCCCGCAAGGCCCTCGTCGACGAGGCCGTTGACGGCGAAGCCCAGCGCGAGCTCGCTGCCCTCGCCGGTGTGGCCACCGACGAGTGCGCAGCCGACCTCGTTGAGCACCTCGACGGCGCCCTTCATCAGCTGGAAGACGACGTCCTCGACTTCGCGCTCGGGGCCCGGAGGCACGGTCACGATCGCGGTCGCGCTTTGCGCCTCGGCGCCCATGGCGTAGACGTCGCCGAGCGCGTGATTGGCGGCGATCCGGCCGAAGAGCCACGGGTCGTCGATGAAGGCGCGGAAGAAGTCGACGGTATGCACCATCGCCTTGCCCGGCGGCACCCGGACGACTGCCGCATCGTCGGCGGCACCGAGGCCGATCAGCACGTCGGCGCGCTGCAGCGGGCGCAGGCGGGCGAGCGCGCCGGAGAGCGACGCCGGACCGACCTTGGCGCCGCCGCCGCCGCAGCGCATGCCCGTCGCCAGCGTTGCCTGCTGCGCCTCGTCGGCGTCGAGCGGCAGCTGGCTCGCATCCGGCGCGTCGCGGCGACTGGCGGGCATCGGCGTGAACTCGCCGAACCGGCGCATGAACCGGCGATCGATCCGGTCCTTCCAGCGCCAGACCCAGTGCCCTTGCGCAAACAGCGCGCCGCGCGACGCGATCGCGTGGCGGTCGCCGGTGCTGATCAGCGCCAGCCAGCGGCGCTGCGGACGATAGGTGACGAGCGGCTGGCCGAGAATCGATCGGCGCAGGTTTTCCGCCAGCGGCCGGCCCATGCGCACGGCGAACACGCCGGCCTTTTCCAGCGGGCGGCCGGCCGTCGCCGCGCAGTCGCCGGCGGCGAAGACCCGCGGATCGGTCTCGGTCTGCAGCGTCTCGCGGACGCGGACGAAGCCGTTCGCGTCGAGCGCGAGGCCGGTGGCGCCGAGCCAGGGCGCGCCGCCTGCCTGCGTGACCCAGACGATCTCGTCGGCGGCGAACGTCTCGCCGCTGCGCGTGCGCAGGGCGCCCGCCTCGACGGCGACGACTTCGGCGTCGCGGTGCACGACGACGCCGCGCGCGGCCAGCACGCGCTCGAACGCGCGGCGCACCGCCGCGTTGTGCGTCGGCAGGATCGCGGGCTGCGCCGAGAACAGGTGAAACGTCGGCCGGTCGGCGTCGCGGCCGAGCGCGTGGAGTTCGTTGTGCAGCCGGTACTGCATCGCCAGCGTGAGCTCGACGCCGCCGGCCCCGGCGCCGACCACGGCGACGACGACCGGTCCCGCGTGCCCGCGCACGCGGGCGAGGAGCGCGCGCCAGCGCTCGTCGAAGCGGCGGATCGGCTTCACCGCCACCGCGTGCATGGCGGCGCCCGGCACCGTCGCGAGCCGGGGCGTCGAGCCGACGTTGATCGACAGCAGGTCGTAGCGCACCGGCGGGCGCTCCCGACATTCGACGCGGCGCGCGACGCGGTCGATCGCGACCACCTCGTCGCGGTAGTACCGGGCGCCGGCGAACCGGGCCAGCCGGGAGAGGTCGATGTGCACGTCGTCGAAGCCGTAGTGCCCGGCGACGTAGCCCGGGAGCATCCCCGAGTACGGCGTGTCGGTGTCGGTGCAGATCACGGTCAGGCGCACGCCCGGCAGCGGCCGCAGCGCGAACGCGCGCAGCACGCCGACGTGGCTGTGGCCGCCGCCGACGAGGACGATGTCGCGGAACACTGGGGTCGGGGCGGCGTTCACGTCTGAGGGGCGATCAGGTCGGCGGCCAGCCGGCGCACCGCGAAGCGTTCGGCCGCGGGGTCGAAGAGCGCAGCGCGCAGGCGGCACTGGGCGGCGAGCCGGCCGAGGAGGTCGCCGGAGCTCCCCGCCGGTGCGGTCAGGCCCCGCTGGCAGCGCCCGATCAGCGCCGCGAGCGCGGCGGCGTCGCCGACCGGGAAGTAGCCTTCGTAGTCCTCGCCCAGCATGCCGATGTTACCGTCGATGCGCGAGGCGAGGACCGGTGTGCCGGCAGTCACGGCCTCCATGATCACGTGCGCACCGCCTTCGATGCGGCTGGTGTGGATCAGCAGGTGGGCGCGCTGGATGCGCCGACGGGTCGCCTCGTGCGTGAGCTCCCCGAGCCAGCGGTAGTTCGGCGCCGCGGCCGTCGTCGCCCGCGCTGCCGTCTCCAGCGCCGGGTCGAGCGCCGCACCGATGTGGTCGAGCAGGATGTCGTCGCGCGCGGCGAGGAGGCGCGCGGCGGCGAACAGCGTGGCCGGAGCCTTCTCCTCGCGCAGGTGGCCGACCATCAGCGCCCGCAGGTGTCGGGGCGACTTGGCGAGCGCCTGGCGCGCGGTCGACGACTGGAAAATGACGCGCGCCCTGGCGCGTGCCGGCGCCGGCAGCGCGCGCGGCGCGCGCTCCTGCAGCACGACGAGCGCCTGGGCAAGGTCGAGCGCGCGCCGGGCGGTCGCGTCGACGGCGAGGTCGCGGTAGAGGTCGGTGCCGGTCAGCACGACGGCGAGCCCGCGGGCGCCGCGTGCAGCGTGCCAGGCGGCGATCGATACCGCCGAGCGGCGCGCGTGTAGCGCGATCAGCGCCGCGTCGGTCGCCGCCTCGCCGTCGGGCCATCGGGCGACGATGCGCGCGCGGCAGAC
>DATIUK010000183.1:0-5806 GCA_035466885.1 Casimicrobiaceae bacterium | reverse complement strand
GGTGTCGACGAAGACGAACTGCGCGGTTGCGGTGGTCAGGATGCCGGTGACGCGATGACGCGTCGTCTGCGCCTTGCGCGAGGTGATGCTGACCTTGCCGCCGACCAGGTGGTTGAGCAGCGTCGACTTGCCGACGTTCGGCCGGCCGACGATCGCGACGTGGCCGCAGCGGAACGCCGCCGGTGCCGCCGGTTCGTCAGCCATTGCTTGGGCCGGTGAGCCGCGCATACGCTGCGCCGGCCGCCGCCTGCTCGGCACTGCGGCGGCTCGACCCGCTGCCGTGGGTCTCGACGGCCAGCGCGGGAATCCGGCAGCTGACCGCAAAGGTCTGCGCGTGCGCCTCGCCGGTGACTGCGGTGACCACGTAGTCGGGCACCGGGAGCTTTCGTCCCTGCAGCCACTCCTGCAGCCGCGTCTTCGGATCCTTGCCGAGGATGTCCGGGTCGGCCGCCGCGAGCGCCGGCCCGTAGACCCGCTCGATCACCTCGGTCGCCGCATCGTAGCCGCCGTCCAGGAACACCGCACCGAACACGGCCTCCAGCGCGTCGGCGAGGATCGACGGCCGCTCGCCGCCGCCGCCCCGGCGCTCGCCCTCGCCGACCTGGATGTCTCCGCCCAGATCGAGTCCACGCGCCAGCACGGCCAGCGTGTCGCGGTTGACGAGGTGCGCGCGCAGCCGCGAGAGGTCGCCTTCCGGCAGGTCCGCAAGGCGCCGGTACAGCGCCGCGCCGACGACGCAATTGAGCACCGCGTCGCCGACGAACTCCAGCCGCTCGTTGTGGGCGGGGGCGCGGCTGCGGTGGGTGAGTGCGAGTGCGAGCAGCTCGGGCTTCCGGAAGGCGTAACCGAGGCGGTCACGCAGGGCGGCGGACGGCATCCGCGGCGATGGGGACGGACGGCGCCTTCAGCGCGTCGCCGACGCCTCGAACTCGAGCAGCAGGCTCGCGTTGGCGATCAGGTGCAGCCGCCGTGTCCACTCGACGCGGGCGGTGACCTGGTTCCGGTCGCGGGTGATCTCGAGGTCGCTCGCGCGGACCGACTCGATGTAGCCTGTGTTGGCGCGCTTGTCGAAGCTCCGCCGCACGTCGGCGATCGTGGTGGCGGGGTCGCGGATATCCTGCAGCGAGTCGGCAAGCGCCTTCTGCACCGAGTAGTACTCGATCACGGCCGGCATCACCCGGAACCCGACCATCCCCACCGTCATCACGACCGCGGCGACGAACAGGAAGCCGATGATCGAAAGACCCCGCTGCCTCGAACGATGCGTCATTGCCGTGCCCTCCCTCTATCGGATGCCCGAGCCGACACGCTTGAACGCCAGGCTGCTGATGTCGTCCCAGTTGAACCAGACGAAGAACGCCCGACCCCGGATGTGGTCGTCGGGGACGAACCCCCAGTAGCGGCTGTCGTCGCTGTTGTCGCGGTTGTCGCCCATCACGAAGTAGTGACCCTTGGGCACCCGGCAGACGAACCCGCGATCATTGTAATCGCAGTTCTCGCGCCCCGGAAACGGCCGCACGTTCTGGACGTACACGGGCAGCGCCTGCGGGGTGCGCAGGATGTCGTGGGTCGTGGCGGTGCCGGGGCCGGAGACCTCCTCGCGGGCGCGCTCGGTGGTCTCGAAACGCAGGCCCTCGAGGTAGCCGTAGGTGCCGTCCGCCGACTGCCGCCAGGGCTTGCCGTTGATGAAGAGCTGCTTGTCGCGATAGACGACCTCGTCGCCGCCGACGCCGATCACCCGCTTGATGAAGTCCTGCGACGGGTTCACCGGGTAGCGGAAGACGACGACGTCGCCCGGCTTCGGATCCCCCAGCGGGATGATCTTCTTCTCCACGATCGGCAGCCGGATCCCGTAGGTGAACTTGTTGACGAGGATGAAGTCGCCGACCTCCAGCGTCGGCCGCATCGACGACGACGGGATCTTGAAGGGTTCCGCCAGGAACGAACGCAGCAGGAACACGATCAGGAGCACCGGGAAGAAGCTCTTCGGGTACTCGATCCACCACGGCTCGGGCGCCCCCTCGCGGCGCCGCTTGGCGAACACCAGCCGGTCGGCGAGGACCATGACGCCGGTGACCAGCGTCGCGAGGAACAGGATCAGTGCGAAGTTCATTTCGGGAGGTCAGGGTGGTAGTGGAGGCCGCGGCCTGAACACGGTGACAAAGACGCGAAGCTTCGGATCGCCCCGTCGAGCGCCTACTTCTCGCCCACCTGCAGGATCGCGAGGAACGCCTCCTGCGGGATCTCGACGCTGCCGACGGCCTTCATCCGCTTCTTGCCGGCCTTCTGCTTCTCGAGCAGCTTCTTCTTGCGCGTGATGTCGCCGCCGTAGCACTTCGCCAGCACGTTCTTGCGCATCGCCTTGATCGTCTCGCGGGCGATGATCTGGGCGCCGATCGACGCCTGCACGGCGACGTCGAACATCTGCCGCGGGATCAGCGAGCGCATCTTGGCGGCGACCTCGCGACCGCGGTAGATGGCGACCGAGCGGTGCACCATCACCGACAGCGCGTCGACGCGCTCGCCGTTGATCAGGATGTCGAGCTTGACGACATCGGCGACGCGAAACTCCTTGAACTCGTAGTCCATCGACGCGTAGCCCCGCGACACGCTCTTCAGGCGGTCGAAGAAGTCCATAACGACCTCGGCCAGCGGCAGCTCGTAGTGCAGGACGACCTGGCGCCCGCGGTAGGTCATGTCCTTCTGCACGCCGCGCTTCTCGGTGCAGAGCGTCAGCACCGGGCCGACGTAGTCCTGGGGCACGAGGATCGTCACGTTGATGATCGGCTCGCGGATCTCCTCGACGCGAGAGAGGTCCGGCAGCTTCGACGGGTTCTCGATCTCGAGCACGCTCCCGTCCTTCAGCAGCAGCTGGTAGACGACCGTGGGCGCCGTGGTGATGAGCTCCTGGTCGTACTCGCGCTCGAGCCGCTCCTGCACGATGTCCATGTGCAGGAGGCCGAGGAAGCCGCAGCGGAAGCCGAAGCCCAGCGCCTGCGAGACCTCGGGCTCATAGTGCAGCGACGAGTCGTTGAGCTTCAGCTTGTTGAGCGCGTCGCGCAGCGCCTCGTACTGGTTCGCCTCGACGGGGTAGAGCCCGGCGAACACCTGCGGCTTGACTTCCTTGAAGCCCGGCAGTGCGCTCGCGGCGGGCCGCTGTGCGTGCGTGATGGTGTCGCCGACCTTGGCCTCGACCAGTTCCTTCACGCCGGAGATGACGAAACCCACCTCCCCGGCCGACAGCACCTCGCGTCCTATCGACTTCGGCGTGAACACGCCGACCTGCTCGCACTGGTGCACGACGCCGGTCGCCATCAGCAGAACCTTGTCCTTCGGCCGCAGCGTCCCGTTGACCACGCGCACCAGCATCACGACGCCGACGTAGTTGTCGAACCAGGCGTCGATGACCAGCGCCTGCAGCGGCGCCTCCGGATCCCCCTTGGGCGGCGGGATCCGGGCGATCACCGCCTCGAGGATGTCGTCGACGCCCAGCCCGGTCTTGGCGCTGGCCAGGATCGCATCGTGGGCGTGAATGCCGACGATGTCCTCGATCTCCTCCATCACCCGCGACGGATCCGCCGCCGGCAGGTCGATCTTGTTCAGGACCGGCACGACCTCGACGCCCTGCTCGATCGCCGTGTAGCAGTTGGCGACGGTCTGCGCCTCGACGCCCTGCGACGCGTCGACGACCAGCAGCGCGCCCTCGCAGGCCGCGAGCGAGCGCGACACCTCGTAGGCGAAGTCCACGTGGCCCGGGGTGTCGATGAGGTTCAGCCGGTAGGTCTCGCCGTTGCGCGCGACGTAGGACAGCGCCGCGGTCTGCGCCTTGATCGTGATTCCGCGCTCGCGCTCGAGATCCATCGAGTCGAGCACCTGCGCCCCCATCTCGCGATCGGACAGCCCGCCGCAGCGGTGGATGAAGCGGTCGGCCAGCGTCGACTTGCCGTGGTCGATGTGCGCGATGATCGAGAAGTTGCGGATTCGGTGCATGGGGCGCCGGAAAACAAAAGGGCACTCGACGTGCCCTTTCGTGCTGGAAAGAACATTCGATTCTACCGGAAATCCGGCGTCGCCGCGAGCGCGGCGGTTCGCAGTGCCTCCGCCACCCGCGCCGCGTCGAGGCGATAGCGGCAGAGCAGCGCGCCCGGCGCCGGCGCGCCGAGGAAGAGCGCCGGCACCGAGTCGCCCCAGGCCGACTCGAGCTCGGCGTGCGCGTCGACGTCGACGATCGTGACGGTCGCGCCGTGCGCCGCGGCGATCGGTCGCAGCGCATCCTGCATCTCGTCGCAGAGGTGGCAGTAGGCGCGATGGAGGAGCGTCAGTGCCGGCCCGCGCGGGGCCGGCCCGCCGCCGGCCTCGTCACTCACCGTTGTTGATGCGCAGCGTGGAGAAGAACTCCTGCTCGCCGCGTTTCAGGCGCAGCGTGACCGACGCGCCCTTCTCGAGCTTGGCCAGCACGCCGTTCAACTGCTCGGCGGAGCGGACCTCGGTGCTCTGCCCGCGGTTGACGATGGCGAGGATCACGTCGCCCGCCTGCACGTTGCCGCGCACGCCGCCGGTGATGTCCTCGATCAGCACGCCGTTCTTGACCTCGAGCTCCTTCTTCTGCTCGTCGGTGAGGTCCGACAGGACGAGCCCCATCCGGTTCGGCTTCGCCTTCTCCTTCGGCACGGAGCCGGGGCGCTTCTGCGCGGCCGGCGCGTCCTCCTTCATCTCGGCCACGGTGACCGCGATGTCGCGGGCGGCACCCTTGCGCCAGATGGAGAGCGTCACCTTGCTCCCCGGGCGGACGACGGTGATGATCCGCGGCAGTTCGGCGGAGTTCTTCACCTCGCGGCCGTCGACCTTGGTGATGATGTCGCCGGCCTCGACGCCCGCCTTGTCCGCCGGGCCGCCCTTCTCCACCGAGTTGACCAGCGCCCCGGCCGGCTTCGCCAGCCCGAACGCCTCGGCCGTCTCCTTGCTCACCTCCTGGATCTGCACGCCGATGCGGCCGCGCGTGACGCGGCCCTTGTCCTTGATCTGGTTGGCGACGTTCATCGCGATGTCGATCGGGATCGCGAAGGCAAGCCCCATGTAGCCGCCCGAGCGCGAGAAGATCATCGAGTTGATCCCGACGACCTCGCCCTTGAGGTTGAACAGCGGCCCGCCCGAGTTGCCGGGGTTGATCGCGACGTCGGTCTGGATGTACGGGACGAGGTTCTCCTGCGGCAGGTCGCGGCCCTTGGCGCTGACGATCCCCGCGGTCATCGTGTTCTCGAGGCCGAAGGGCTTGCCGATCGCGACCACCCACTCGCCGACCCGGAGCTTGTCGGGGTCGCCGATCGCGACCTTGGGCAGGTCCTTGGCCTCGATTTTGAGCACGGCGACGTCGGTGCGCTTGTCGGCGCCGATGACCTTGGCCTTGAACTCGCGGCGGTCGGCGAGGTTGATCTTGACCTCGTCGGCGCCATCGACCACGTGGGCGTTGGTGATGAGGTAGCCGTCGCTCGAGATGATGAACCCCGAGCCCACCGACTGCGCCTCGCGCTCGGGCGCTCCGCGCGGCCGCGGGACCTGCCCGAAGCGGCGGAAGAATTCGTAGAAGGGATCGTCTTCGGAGATGTCCGGCATGCCCCGCGGGGCGCGGACCTTCTGCGTCACGTCGATGCTGACCACCGCAGGCGACTGCTTTTCGTAGAGCTCGGTGAAGTCCGGGAGACCGGCAGCGCGGCCCTGCGCCGATGCGGCCGAGGGGCCGGCAACGAGGACTGCGAAACCGGCCGCCAGAGCGACGCGGCGCAGGAGGGCGAGACGAGCGTTCATG
>DATIUK010000182.1:0-9938 GCA_035466885.1 Casimicrobiaceae bacterium | reverse complement strand
TTCCCTTGAGACGCGCATGACGGCGGATCCCGGCGGCGATGGCGTGCGACTACTTGGCCTCGGTGGCGGCCACCCAGCCCTTGTCGATCTCGGCCTTTTTCGCGGCCGCCGCGCGCACGTCGAGCGGGCGCACCTGCGGCGCCGCCGGCAGCTTGTCGGCGACGCTGTCGGGCAGCTTCACCCCGGGCACCGACGGCCGCACGAAGCCCTGCGCGAAGATGCCCTGGCCGAAGTCGGTCATGATCATGTTGAGCCACAGCTTGCCGGCGTTGGGGTTGGGTCCCTTCTCGACCAGGCTGATGCCGTAAGGCGCCGCGGCCGACGCCTCCTTCGGGATCACGACTGCCACGGCGTCGCCGAGCCCGTCGGTGTATTTGGCCTTGAGCCCGTCGTTCTCGTAGGAAATCCAGATCGGGATCTCGCCCTTGACGAACTGCGCGTACGGGGTGGTGCCCAGCACCCGCAGCACGTTGCCGGCCTTGTGCAGCTTGCCGAGGTAGTCGAGGCCCGGCTGAACGTTGTTCATGTCGCCCCCGGCGCCGAAGTTGGCGGCAAAAGTGAGCACCTGGCCGACGCCGGTCGAGCGCGGATCGAGGTAGACGATCGAGTTCTTGTACTCGGGCTTCAAGAGGTCCGCCCACGACTGCGGCACGTTCTTGACGAGCTTGGTGTTGACGACGAACGCGACGGTCAGCGAGTGGATCGTGAACCAGCGTCCGTCGGCCTCGCGGAAGACGGCGGGCAGCTTGTCGAAGTTGACCGGCTTGAACGGCGCAACCAGCCCCTTCGCCACCGCGTCGACCGCCGATGCCGCGAAGTAGTAGGCGGTGTCCGCCTGCGGGCGGTTCCTCGCCTTCTCGAGCGCGACCACCGTCGCCGCGGAGCCGAGATCGTTGTAGACGATCTCGACCTCGGGATAGCGCTTCTTGAACGCCGCGAACTGCGCCGCCCAGTTGGCCCAGGTCGGCCCGGTGTCGAAGCTCACGACCATGCCTTCCTTCTTCGCGGCTTCGTAGAGCGCCTTCTCGCCGGCGTAGAGCTCCGGCGAATCGAGCACCGTCTGCGCCGCGGCGCCGGCCGAGAACAGGACCGCTGCGGCGGCAACCAGCCAGGGTTTGGCTTGCATCGAACTCTCCTTCAGGGGTTGGACAGGAACTGCACCGCTTCGCGCGGTACGTGGACGTGCGCGATGGGACCGCGCACGGTGGTTTCGATCTTGAGGCTGCCGCCGCCCACCGCGAACTCGACCTCGCGGTTGGCGCCGAAGAACCGGTCGTGGACGACCGCCGCCGCGAACACGTTCTCGCCGCCGGGGCCCGCGCAGGGCACGACGCGCTCCGGGCGCAGCAGCAGGCGCACCCGCGTGCCCGGCGGCCGCGGCTGCGCCGGCACCACGAGGCGGCCCAGCGGCGTGTCCACGACGTCCGCCGCGACGACGTCGCCGTCGATCAGGTTGGCGCGACCGACGAAGCCCGCGACGAAGCCGTCGGCGGGACGGTCGTAGATCTCCTGCGGCGTGGCCACCTGGACCAGCCGGCCGTCGCGCAGCACGGCGATGCGATCGGCGAGCGACAGCGCCTCGTCCTGGTCGTGGGTGATGAGCAGCGACGCGATGTTCTGCCGCTTCTGGATGCGCCGGATCTCGTCGCGCATCGACAGCCGCGTCGCCGCGTCGAGCGCCGACAACGGCTCGTCGAGCAGCAGCGCGGCGGGTTCGAACACGAGCGCCCGGGCGAGCGCCACCCGCTGCTGCTGGCCGCCGGAGAGCTCGCCCGGCAGCCGTTCCGAGAACCCCGCGAGCCCGACCAGCTCCAGCATCGCGTCGGCGCGGCGCGCTCGCTCGCGCGGCTCGACGTCGCGGACGCGAAGCGGGTAGGCGACGTTCGCGCGCACGTTCATGTGCGGAAAGAGCGCGTAGGACTGGAAGACGACGCCGCACTGGCGCGAGCGCACGCTGGCGCTCGTCATGTCGCGTCCGCCGAGTTCGACCCGGCCGGCATCGGCCCGCAGGAAGCCGGCGATGAGCCGCAGCAGCGTCGTCTTGCCGCAGCCGGACGGCCCGATGCAGACGACGAGCTCGCCCGGCTCGATCGCGAGCCCGACGTCGAACACGCCCGCGTTGCCGCCGGGGTAACGGAAGCTCACCCCGTCGAGGCGCACCGCCGGCCGGCCGTTCACGGGCGCGCTCCTGCGATCGGGGCTTCGCGCCCGGGACGGCCCGGCGGTCTCATCCGGCCGCTCCGAGGGCCGACAGCCGCGTCGTGCCGCGCGCCGACAACGCGCCCGTGACCGACGCGGTGAGTGCGAGGGTGAGCAGCACGACGGTCGCGGCGCAGGCGAAGCCGGTCGCGCCGTAGAACGCCTGCAGCAGGACGACCGGGTAGGTGCGGTTGAGGAACCCCGAGACCAGGTTCGAGAACTGGAACTCGCCGATCGACAGCGCGGCGACGATGATGAGCCCCGAGAGCACCGAGTGGCGCAGCGCCGGCAGCACGATGTGGAAAAAGCGCTGCCGGCCGGTGCTGCCCAGCGACTCGGCGGCGTCCTCGAGCGTGCGCAGGCCGAGGCGCTGCATGTCCGAGACGACCGTCTGCAGGAAATAGGGCAGGCCGAGGACGATGTGTCCCGCGATCAGCAGCCAGACGCTGCCGAGCCAGGGCAGGGCGTCCGACGAGAACACCAGGATGAACCCGAACGCCAGCACCAGCGCCGGCAACGCCACGGGGAGCTGGTAGACGAGCCGCGCCAGCGCCCGGACGCGCGCGCTCTTCGCGCGGAACACCGCGTAGGCGAGCGGCAGGCCGACGGCGACGCACGTGGCGCAGGTCATCGCGGCGACGAACAGGCTGGTCGCGAACGCGCGGCGGAACGAGGGGTCGGCGGCGACGTCGGCGTACCACCTCAGGGTCGCCCCGGTCGGCAGCAGCGTGTTGAGCCAGAGCTCCCCCAGCGAGCCGACGAAGAGCAGGACGATCGGCGCGGCCAGGTACGCGAGATAGGCGATCGTGATCCAGCGCGGAATCATCGTGGCTTCCGGGTGCGACGATCGGTCATCGCCTGGCGAGTATCGCGGCCGGACGTTGCGCGGTGATGACGCCAGAGGCCGCCCGGACCGGGCTCCGCCGGCTCGCGGCAACGATAGCACAACGGGGCGCCGGCCGCGGGGTGCCGGCGGCACGCTGCGGATCGCACAAAAGCCCCGCGGCATTTACCATAGGCGGCAATCACAACGACGCGTCAGGGAGTGACCGGCATGGCACAGGATCGGCAGGCAAGGCTCGCCGCGCTGCACAGCTTCGAGCACGGCAAGATCGTCAGCGCCCGCGACGCCGTCGCGCTGGTCCGCGACGGCGACACGGTGGCGACGACAGGCTTCGTGGGCATCGGCTTCGCCGAGAACATCGCGGTGGCGCTCGAGGAGCGCTTCCTCGCCGCCGCGCAGGACGACCCATCCGGCCTCGGCTCGCCGCGCGGGTTGACGCTCGTCTACGCCGCCGGGCAGGGCGACGGCAAGGAGCGCGGGCTCAATCACCTCGGGCACAAGGGGCTCGTCAAGCGCGTGGTCGGCGGGCACTGGGGCCTCGTGCCCAAGCTGCAGGCGCTGGCGGTCGCCAACCAGTGCGAGGCCTACAACCTGCCGCAGGGCGTGATCGCGCACCTCTTCCGCGACATCGGCGCCGGCAAGCCCGGGCACCTGTCGCGGATCGGCCTCGGCACTTTCGTCGATCCGCGCTTCGGCGGCGGGAAGATCAACGACGCGACCACCGAGGACCTGGTCACGCTGATGCCGATCGACGGCGAGGAGTACCTGTTCTACAAGGCGTTCCCGATCCACGTCGGCATTGTCCGCGGCACCACCGCCGACTCCGACGGCAACGTCACGATGGAACGGGAGGCGCTGACGCTCGAGGGGCTCGCCATCGCGACCGCCGCGCACAACTCGGGCGGCATCGTCATCGTCCAGGTCGAGCGCATCGCCGAGCGCCACACGCTCAATCCGCGGCAGGTGAAGATCCCGGGCACGCTCGTCGACTGCGTCGTGGTCGCCGAGAAGCCCGAGTACCACATGCAGACGTTCGCGATGCCCTACAGCGCGGCATTCTCCGGCGAGATCCGCGTGCCGGTGTCGTCGATCGCGCCGATGGAGATGTCGGAGCGCAAGGTGATCGCCCGGCGCGCGGCGCTCGAGCTCGTGCCCAACAGCATCGTCAACCTCGGGATCGGCATGCCCGACGGCGTCTCGAGCGTCGCCGCCGAGGAAAAGATCATCGACCTCCTGACGATGACCACCGAGCCCGGCGTCGTCGGCGGCATCCCGGCCAGCGGCCTCAACTTCGGCGCCGCGACCAACACCCAGGCGATCGTCGACCAGCCCTACCAGTTCGACTTCTACGACGGCGGCGGGCTCGACCTCGCGTTCCTCGGCCTCGCGCAGGCGGATCGCGAGGGCAACCTCAACGTGTCCAAGTTCGGGCCGCGCCTCGCCGGCGCGGGCGGTTTCATCAACATCAGCCAGTCGGCGAAATCGGTCGTCTTCGTCGGCACCTTCACCGCCGGGCGCCTCACCGTCGACGCCCGCGACGGCCGGCTCACGATCCTCGAGGAGGGCGGCGCGCGCAAGTTCGTGCACGAGGTCGAGCACCGCACCTACTCGGGCAAGCAGGCGTGGAAGCGCCGGCAGCCCGCGCTCTACGTCACCGAGCGCTGCGTGTTCCGGCTGTGCGGGGAAGGGCTCGAGCTCGTCGAGGTCGCGCCCGGCATCGACATCGAGCGCGACATCCTCGCGCAGATGGACTTCCAGCCGGTGATCAACGGCACTCCGAAGCTGATGGACGCCGCGATCTTCCGCGACGAGCCGATGGGCCTGCGCGAGCGTCTGCTCGAGATTCCGCTGGCGCGCCGCTTCACCTACGACCCCGAGCAGAACATCCTCTTCATCAACTTCGAGCGGCTGTCGATCCGCACCCGGCAGGACATCGAGGACGTGCGCATCGAGGCCGAGCGGCAGCTCGTCGAAGCCGGCCGCAAGGTCTACGCCATCGTCAACTACGACAACTTCGACATCGCGCCGGAGCTCATCGACCCGTGGACCGACATGGTCCGGGCGCTGGTCCAGCGCTACTACTGGGGCGTCACGCGCTACGCGACCTCCAACTTCACGCGGATGCGGATCGGCGACGCGCTGGCCAAGCGCGGCCTCGTTCCCCGCATCTACGGCTCGGCCGAGGAGGCGCACGTGCACCTCGCCGAATCCGGGCCCAAGGGCGCATAGCGCGCCGGCGCCCCGCCGCGGCGGGGCGTCAGCCGGCCACGACGCCCAGAAGCTCCTGGCGCTCGTCGCGGGCGGCGGCGAGGAGGTCGTCGAGGCCGGGCGCGTCGAGCTCGAGCCGCGCGGCGTCGACCAGCCGGCGCCGCGTTTCCGATCTCTCGGGATCGAACGGGTTGTCGGACTCGGCGGCGAGCCCCGCCACGAACAGCACCTCGTCGAGCGCCTGCGGCGGCCAGCTCCCCGCATACGGGTTGTCGAATTCCAGCGCATCGAGGATGTCGGCGGGTAGCGCCATCGCCTCGAGGATGGCCCGTCGCAGGGCCACGTTCCAGAAACCGACGAGTTCCGAGAAACCCCTGAAGTCGGCGGCGATCGCCGGGTAGGAGCCGACGCGCGCGATCAGGTAGAACTGCCCGATGTCGGCCAGGAGGCCGGCGAACAGCGCCGTGTCGGGATTGCCGATGCGCAGGTGCCGGGCAAGCGCATAGGCCCAGGACGCGACGTCGACCGAGTGCCCCCAGACCACGCGCGCGAGGTCGCGCATCGGGCGCGACCGGTGCTCCTGGCCGAGCTGGTCCATGGCGACGATCAGGGCGGTCACCCGGACGTTGGAGATGCCGAGCCGGCGCACGGCGGTCGAGACGTTGGTGACCGTGTTGCCCGCCCGGTTGAAGATCACCGAGTTGGCCATCTGGATCACCCGCGCCGACAGCACCGGCTCGAGACGGATCAGCTTGGCGATGTCCTCGAGCGACGAATCGGGGTCGTCGGCGGCGCGCTTGATGCGCAGCGAGAGATCGAGCACCGTCGGGAAGTTGAGGCTGCCCGTCTCGAGCTCCCGCTCGATCGCCATCGAGAAAGCTGCGAGTTGCTGCGCGAATTCGCTCATCGGATACGTCCTGCCGCAGATCGGATCGGAAGCCCCGGGATGGCCGCGTCGCGCCGGGCGGCGCGGCGCCCTCCCGGTCGGCACGAGGGCCTCATTGTCCGACCGAAGGCAGTGGCGGGTCCAGCCCTGCGCGCGACCCCGGACGCGCCGGAAGGATGCACCCGCGACGCCCCGGCCCGCCCAGCAGGTAGAATCCGGCGCATGAAACCGACCCAGTACGTTGCCGCCGCCACCGCCTTCGCCGCCGCCGCGTTCACCGTTGCGGCCCTCGCCGTCCCCGTCACGCCGGAGGAGCTCACGCGGCTGTGCGCCAACGCCGAGGATGCCGCGCACTGCGGACGGCTGGTCGAGACCGAGCAGTTGAAGCGCCTGCCCAACCTTGCCGTGCGCGACGGGCTCAACCTGCGTATTTCGCTGTATCCGTCCGGTTCGACGACGTTCACCGACGTCGAGGCGGCCTCCGGCGGCCGCTCGCACAGCCTCTGGGACTACCTGGGCCCGATCAACGCCGTCGTGCTGTACACGACCGTCGACGACGTCGTCACGTTCACGCTGCTGCAGCGGTCCAACGGCCGCCGGGTCGAGCTGCCGGCCGAGCCGAAGGTCGCGCCGGATCGGCAGCGGCTCGTCACCGCCGATTTCTGCCCGACCCGCTGCGTCAACGAACTCGCCGTGTGGAGGATCACTCCGGAGGGCATCGGCCGCGAGCTCGTCTGGAAGCCGGCCGAGGCCTGGTCCGACGCGGTCGCCACCTGGAAGGACGAGGCCACCGTGCGCGTCGAGTACACGCCGGTCGGCGCGAGCGCACCGAAGACGCTCGACCGCAAGCTCACCGACCCCGGCTGGACGCGCGCGGGCACGCTTCAGTGACGGCCGGCAGCGGATGAACCTGCCGCGCGGCCCCGCGGAGCCGGATGGCGCAGACGCGCTGCGACACCGGCCGGTGCGCAGTTTCGTCCTGCGGCAGGGGCGAATGTCGCCGGCGCAGCAGCGGGCGCTCGACGAGCTGCTGCCGCACTACGGGGTTCGCTACGAGGCGTCGCTCATCGACCTCGACGGTGTATTCGGGCGCCGCGCCCCGCGCGTGCTCGAGATCGGCTGCGGCATGGGCGAAACCACGGCGGCGATCGCTGCGGCGCGGCCCGGCGAGGACTTCCTCGGCGTCGAGGTCCACGCGCCGGGCGTCGGCAGCCTGCTGCGGCGGATCGAGGCGGCGGGGCTGTCCAACCTGCGGGTGATCCGCCACGACGCGGTCGACGTCGTCGCGCACATGATCGGCGCCGGGTCGCTCGCCGGCATCCACGTCTTCTTCCCGGACCCCTGGCCGAAGAAGCGGCATCACAAGCGGCGCCTGCTGCAGCCCGGTTTCGTCCACGCGCTCGCCGAGCGGCTTCAACCCGGCGGCTACCTGCACGTGGCCACCGACTGGGAGGACTACGCGCAGCAGGTGCTCGCCACGCTCGAGGCCGAGGCGCTCTTCGCGAACACCGCGGCGGGCTTCGCTGCGCGCCCGGCGTACCGGCCGCTGACCAAGTTCGAGGCCCGGGGCATGAAGCTGGGCCACGGCGTCTGGGACCTCGTCTTCCGGCGGACGTGACGCCCGCAGCGGCGCCGGGTCGTCAGCGGCGCCGCGCGGGATCCTCGGTGAGCGAGAGCATCTCGAGGATGGCCGCGCGCGCGACGTCGCGCGAGAAGTGATCGCGGATGTTCGCCCGCCCGCCGGCCGCGAGGCGTTCCCACAGCGCCTCGTCCCGATAGACCCGGGCGATCGCCTCGGCGAAGCCTTCCGCATCCTCGGCGACCAGCACGTCGTCGCCGGGGGAGAGCGACATGCCCTCGACCGACGCCGGGGTGGCGACGACCGGCAGGCCGTAGCTCATCGCCAGGTTGACCTTGCCCTTGACGCCGGCACCGTAGCGCAAGGGTGCGATCGACACCCTGCAACCCGTGAACCAGGGGTCGACGTCCGGCACGTAGCCGGTGACGACGAGGTCGTCGGCGGCCAGCGCCCTGATCGTCGCCGGCGGCTCGGCGCCGACGATCGTCGTCCTGACGCCGGGCAGCAGGCGGCGCACCTGCGGCAGGATCTCGCGCGCGTACCAGAGCACGGCATCGGTGTTTGGCGGGTGACGGAAGCCGCCGATGAACACCAGCCCCTCGCGTTCGGCCCATGGCCTGCCGCGGGGCATGAGCTCGTGGATGTTGGACAGCACGCGCACCCGCGCGCCGGACAGCACGCCGTCGAGCAGCGTCTTCTCGACCGGCGAGACGACGAAGGTGAGGTCGGCCCGGCGGATGAGGTCGAGCTCGACCGCGCGGGTCGCGGCAGCGGTCGCGGCGGCGGCGGCGCTTCCCTCGAGCTCCGCCTTGCGCTCCTCGCGCAGGAAGTGGAGGTCGACGGTGTCGAACACCAGCGCCGCCTGCGGGGCGTAGCTGCGGACCGCGTCGATGTACTTGGCAGCGATGTAGTGCCGCGCGATCAGAATCGCGTCGAACTCGACGCCGCGCGCGGCGATGAGCTCGGTCACCGAGCTCGCGTAGGGATGGAACACGACCTCGACGCCGCGCTGCTGCAGGTCGCGGACGTAGGGCTGCCGATATTCGAGATTGTCGGCGACGAACACGACCTTGCAGCCCGCCTCGATCATGAGCTCCAGCATCGCGAGCGTGCGCACCGATCCGGAGTCCTGGTCGGGCGTCAGCATGCAGGCTTCGATCACCAGCACCCGAAAGCGCGCCCGGCGGTCGCGCTCGGCCCAGGCCATGAGCCCGTTGGGCCGGTGGTGGGCGAGCTCGGCCGCCCACTTCGCCTCGAACTTCGCCCGGTTGGTCACCTGGTGCTGCTTGACCCCGCTGCCCTCGTCGGTGCCGGAGGTCTGGCCCTCGAAGTGGACGATCCTGGCCGCCGGCTGGTAGTAGACGCGGCGGCGTGCGGCGCGCACAGCGAAGGCGAGGTCGGTGTCCTCGTAATACGCCGGCGCGTAGCGCTCGTCGAAGCCGCCGAGCTGGCGGAAGAGCGCCGCCGGCATCGCGAGACAGGCGCCCGAGCAGTAGTCCGCCTCCCGCAGGTAGTTGTGCTCGGGCCGGTCGGGGTCGCCGTCGCGGCCGTCGTTCCAGGCGGAGCCGTCGCGCCAGACGATGCCGCCCGCCTCCTGCAGCCGGCCGTCCGGATAGACGAGCTTGGCGCCGACCAGGCCGGCGTCCGGGTGGCGCGTGAAGACCTCGCGCAGCGCGTCGAGCCAGCCCTCGGTGACCAGCGTGTCGTTGTTGAGGAACACCAGCCATTCGCCGCGCGCGAGCGTCGCCGCGCGGTTGCAGGTGCGCAGGAAGCCCAGGTTCTCGGGGTTGCGCTCGATCCGCACGCCGCGCACCCCCGCGAGGTCGCGGGCCGCGGGATCGGGCGACGCGTCGTCGAGGACGATCACCTCATAGGTGCCTGGCGGCGTGTGCGCGGCGATGCTCTTCAGGCAGCTGAAGGTCAGGAGCGGCTTGCCGTAGACGGGGATCAGGATCGACACCGCGGGCGCCGCGTCCTCCGTGGGCAGTTCGAGGGACGCGATCACCGTCTCGAGGCGGAACGGCTCGACCGTCTGCGGCCGGAACCGCGGCGGCCGGACGAACTTGTTCCACAGCCTGCCGGCCAGCGCCCGCGGTCCCTCGTCGCGCAGGATCGACCACGCGAGGCTCGCCTGCCGGCGCGAGCGGGCGAGGCCGATACGCTGCGCGCGCAGCGTGGCGGCGCCTACCTTCAGCCGATGGACCACGACCCGCATCGGCGCC
>DATIUK010000181.1:0-8825 GCA_035466885.1 Casimicrobiaceae bacterium | reverse complement strand
GGTAGCTCCCCGGCAACACGGTGACGTTGCGCTCGGCGTAGAGGCGGCGGGCGAACTCCGCGTCGTCGATCGGCGTCCTGGCCCAGAGGTAGAACGCGGCCTCGGGCATCGTGCAGGGCAGCGCCGAGGCGAGCCGGGGCTGCAGCTGCGCGAACTTCTCGGCGTAGAGGCGGCGATTGGCGCGGACGTGCGCTTCGTCGTTCCAGGCGACCCGGCTCGCCGCGGCGACCACCGGCGACATCGCCGAGCCGTGGTAGGTGCGGTAGAGCAGGAAGGCCTTGACGAGCTCCGCGTCGCCGGCGACGTAGCCCGAGCGCAGGCCCGGTGCGTTGGAGCGCTTGGACAGGCTGCCGAAGGTCACCAGCCGCGGGTAGCCGTCGCGTCCCAGCGCCTGGGCGGCGGCGAGGGCGCCCAGCGGCGGCCGGGCCTCGTCGAAGTACACCTCGGAGTAGCACTCGTCGGCGGCGATGACGAAGCCGTGGCGGTCGGAGAGTTCGAACAGGCTCCGCCATTCGTCCAGCGTCGTCACGCGCCCGGTGGGGTTGTCGGGGGAGCAGACGTAGACCAGGCGGGCGCGCGCCCACACCGCCGCCGGCACTTCGATCCAAGGCGGTGCAAAGCCGTGTGCCGCGACCCCGGAGACGGGCACGGGCGTCGCGCCGCCGAGCAGGGCGGCGCCCTCGTAGATCTGGTAGAACGGATTGGGCGTGACGACGACCTGGCCCATCCGATTCGGGTCGAGCACCGTCTGCGCGAACGAGAACAGCGCCTCGCGGCTGCCCAGGACCGGCAATACCTCGCGCGCCGCGTCGACGCGGGCCAATCCGTGGCGGCGCACGAGCCAGTCCGCAATCGCCTCGCGCAGCGCGGGCGTCCCGATGGTCATGGGATAATGCGCGATCGTCTTGGCGGCCGCCGCGAGGGCGTCGAGCAGGAGTTCCGGCGTCGGGTGCCGCGGCTCGCCGATCGACAGGTTGATCGGCGCGAGCGCCGGGTTGGGCTCGATGCCGGCGAACCACTGCCGCAGGCGCTCGAACGGGTAGGGTTGCAGCAGCGACAGGCGGGGATTCACGAGGCGGGAATTCCGGGGCGAACGGGACGCGATGGGACGCAGATTATACGGCAGCGGGCAGGACGGCCCGGCCGACGCCCCACGGGGCGAGCGGCTCGAGCGCGCCGCCGCGTGGCTGGCGACGGTCGCCGCCGCGACGCTGCTCGCGTTCGTCATCGCGCACTGGTTCTGGCGCGTCGTCGCTCCGGCACCGGTGGCGACCCCGCCGCCCGTGCTCGCCGACGGCAGCGCCGCCCTGCTCGTTGCGGCGCCACTGTTCGGCGGTGCCGCGTCGGTCGCGGCGGCCGATCGCGGCGTACCGCTCAGCGCAGCGAGCGCCCCGCGCGATTTCAAGCTCCTCGGCGTGATCGCCGGCCGCGACGGCAGCGGCCAGGCGCTCATCCGTCTCGCCGACCGCGGGCCGGTGCTCGTCGCCGCCGGGCAGGACGTGAGCCCGGGCGTGCGCCTCGATGCGGTGTACGCCGACCGGGTGCGCATTTCGGGCCGGGGCGAGACGCGGGAGATCCTGCTGCGCCATCCGGTGCCATTGGCGACGCCGGTGACCGCCGCGGCGGTGCCGGCGGCGAGTGTCGACCGTGGCGGCTGCGCGCCGCCCGCGGGGTTCAAGGGTCCGGTCTACCGGGTCAACGCGGAACTGCTCACCGGCATGGCCGCCCAGCCCGAGAGCTGGAAGCAGGTGCTCGGCGAGTCGCCGGGGGGACTCGTGGTACGCGACGGCGGCGGTTTCGCAGCGATGCTGGGCTTGAAGTCCGGTGATCGGCTGCGCGACGCCAACGGCATCGCGCTCACGGCCAACAACGACCTGCTGGTCGCCGTGGTCAAGCCGCTGCAGGCCAACCAGGCCGTGCGCGTGCGCGGCGCGCGCGAGGGCGCCGAGCTCGAGCTGCTGCTGGTCAACGCCAGCGCCTGCGCGGCGCGCTAGCAGACACGCGTATGGATCAGCGCGCCGGCGGCAGCCAGTCGAGCAACGCGCCCGGACGGTCGATCATTCCCGCGGCCGGCCACTCGTCGGGCGCCTCGTGCGGCTCGATGTAACCGTAGACGGCGACGATCGACACCATGCCGGCGGCGTTGCCGGCCTCGACATCGCGCAGGGCGTCGCCGACATAGAGGCAGCGCTCGGCGGCGATGCCGAGCTCCGCCGCCGCGTGCAGCAGCGGCGCCGGGTGCGGCTTCGCGTGCGCGGTCGTGTCGCCGGAGACCACGGTGCCGGCGCGGTGCAGCGGGGGCAAGAGGTCGATGAGCGGCTGCGTGAAGCGTGCCGCCTTGTTGGTGACGATGCCCCAGGGGAGTCCGCGCGCCTCGATCGCGTCGAGCAGCGCGCCCACGTCGGCGAACAGCGCCGACTCGACGCAGAGCGCCGCCGCGTAGTGCGCGAGGAACGCGTCGCGCAGCGCCGGGAAGTCGTCGTGCTCGGGACCGATGCCAAGGCCGGCGCCGATGAGCCCGCGTGCGCCGCAGGAGGCGTGCGGACGCAGCACGGGGTAGGGCAGCGGGGGCAGGCCGCGATCGCCGCGCACCCGGTTGAGCGCCGCCGCGAGGTCGGGCGCGGTGTCGGCAAGCGTGCCGTCGAGGTCGAACAGCACCGCGTCGACCGGCAGTGGCCGCGCCTGCACGTCAGGCCTCGGCCGGCCGGCGGAGCGCGACGAGGTAGTTGACCGCGGTGCCGGGTTCGAGGTGGAACGTGCGCGTGAACGGGTTGTAGCCGATGCCTTCGAGCTTCTCGGTGACGAGGCCCGCAGCCCGCGCCCAGCCGGACACCTCCGCAGGTCGGACGAACTTCGCGTAGTCGTGCGTGCCCTTGGGCAGGAGACCGAGCACGTACTCGGCGCCGACGATCGCGAGCAGGTACGACTTCGGGTTGCGGTTGATGGTCGAGACGACGACGCTGCCGCCGGGCCGCACCAGCGTCGCGCAGGCGCGGATCGTCGAGGCCGGGTCGGGCACGTGCTCCAGCATCTCCATGCAGGTGACGACGTCGAAGCCGCCCGGTGCCTCGGCAGCGAGCGACTCGGCGGCGACCAGCCGGTAGTCGACCGCGGCCCCGGACTCGAGCTTGTGCAGGCGGGCGACGCCCAGCGGCTTGTCGGCGAGGTCGATGCCGAGGACCGCGGCCCCGCGCCCGGCCATCGCTTCGGAGAGGATGCCGCCGCCGCAGCCGACGTCGACGACCCGCTTGCCGGCGAGGCCGCCGACCGCCGCCTCGATCCACCCGAGCCGCAGCGGATTGAGCTTGTGCAACGCGCTGAACATCGTGCTCCCGGGATCCCACCAGTGATGCGCGAGCGCCGAGAACTTGGCGAGTTCGCCGCTATCGAAGTTGCCGGTGCCGGCGCTCGCGGGGGTGATCACTGGAGTCTCTCCTGCCAGAGCCGCGCCCGGGCGCAGAGCGCGGCGGTGTCGATGGTCGTGAGCACGCGGTCGGCGACCACGCGATGGCCGCCCACCCAGACGTCGGTGACCGCCTCGCGGCCGACCACGTGGACGAGGTGCGAGACGGGGTCGTAGCACGGTGTCGCCTCGAGCGACGAGAGGTCGACGGCGACCGCGTCGGCGCACTTGCCGGGCAGAAGCGAGCCGAGGTCGGCGTCCAGCCCCAGCGCCTGCGCGCCGCCGAGCGTCGCGGCGCGCAGCACGTCGCCCGCCGGCAGCGCCGCCGGATCGCCGGTCGCCACCTTGGCGAGCAGCGCCGCGAGGCGCATCTCGGCGAAGAGGTCGAGGCGATTGTTCGACGCCGCGCCGTCGGTGCCCAGCGCGACGTTGATTCCCCGGGCGCGGTAGCCGGCGACCGGCGCGATGCCGCAGCCGAGCTTCATGTTCGACGCCGGGCAGTGGACGACGTGCCCGCCGTGCGTCGCGAGGAGGTCGACGTCGGCGGCGTCGAGGTGAATGGCGTGAATGGCGATGAACGACGGGCCGGTCGCCCCCAGCCGGTGCAGCCGCGCGAGCGGTGTCGCCCCGTGGGTCGCGCGGCTCGCCGCGACCTCGTCGGCGGTCTCGGCGAGGTGGGTCTGGATCGGCAGGTCGAGTTCGCGCGCGTAGGTGATCGTGCGCTCCCACGCCGGGTCGCCGACCGTGTACGGAGCGTGGGGCGACAGCGAGAAGGCGAGCCGCGGCTCGTGGATGAACTCGTCGCGGACGGCGAGCCCCTTCTGCAGGTAGCCGTCCGGGTCGGCCGCGTAGGGCGTCGGGAAGTCGAGCACCGGCAGACCGAGCATCGCCCGCATTCCGACGGCGAGCAGCGCCCGCGCGGTGGCGTCGGGAAAGAAGTACATGTCGTTGCAGCAGGTGATGCCGCCGCGCAGCATCTCGGCGCCGGCGAGGCTCGCTCCGTCGAAGACGAAGTCCGGCGCGGCGAAACGGCCTTCGCGCGGCCAGATGTGCTGCTCGAGCCACACCGACAGCGGCACGTCGTCGGCGATGCCGCGGAACAGCGTCATCGCCGCGTGCGTGTGGGCGTTGACGAGCCCCGGGATCAGCGCGTGCCGGGGCAGCACGAGGTGCTCGCGCGGCGCGTAGGCGGCATCGGCCGCCGCCGTCGGCAGCACAGCGACGACGCGCCCGGCGTCGACGACGAGCGCGTGACCGGCGAGCGCGCCCGCCGGTTCCACGGGCAGGATCCACCCGGCATCGAGTCGCAGGTCGACGGTTTGCATGGCTCGTGTGCGCTCCCGGCCCGATTATCCCGCAATCGGCCGATGAACCCGGCAAGAAAAAAGCCCCGCGCGATGGCGGGGCTCTTTCCGTCCGAAGGACAGGCTTAGCGTCTGACGACCGCTTCGCCCTTGACTTCGACTTCCACGCGGCGGTTCGGCGCGAGGCAGGCGATCAGTTCCTTCATCGCCTTCATTTCGCACTTCACGCCCGGCAACGGCTGGGTCTTGCCCATGCCGAGGGTCTCGATCTTGTCCTTGGCGACGCCCTTGCTGACCAGGTAGTCGCGCACCGCGTCGGCACGGCGCTCCGACAGCTTCTGGTTGTAGGCCTGGGTGCCGATGCGGTCGGTGTGGCCGGTGACCAGCACGAGCTCGAGCTTCTGGACGTCCTTCAGCTTGGCGATGATCTCGGTGTCGATCGCCGCCTTGCCTTCGGGCTTCAGAGCGTACTTGTCGAAGTCGAACAGCGCCTTCGAGGCAAGGGTAATCTTCTGCACCGCAGGGGCCGGAGCCGGTGCGGGCGCCGGAGCGGGTGCCGGCGGCGGCGGGGGCGGCGGAGCGACGACCGGAGCGGGCGCCGGCGGCGCGGGCGGCTTCGGCACGAGGTCGGGGTCGCATTCCTTGGTCGCCATGCTCGGCGTCCAGTAACCGGTGCGATAGCACAGATTGCCGGCGAGGCCCTTGTCACCGTTGTAGACACCGCTCTTTACCGTGCAGTCGGTCGGCGTGCAGGCGAAACCCTGCTGGACGTATCCGTCGCTGGCGGGCGCCACACCGGGCACGTAGCCGGTCGTGACTGGTTGTGCGGCAACGCCGCCGGCGAACACGGCCGCGATCGCGCCGACGAGTGCACCGGTAACGAAACGTTGAGTCATTGTTTCACCCCTTTGGCTTTGGTTTTGAACAGGTTTTTGGCGAACCCGGAAGAACCGCGCGACGTGGCAACAATCACTTGCCGTCCACGCGTGGAATCCCTTGTTTCGGCGAAAACTATAGCACGCCGGTCGCCCCCATGCAAAGAAAAGCCGGTCGTCGAAGCACTGTGGCGCACGAGTGTCGCAGCGATGCAACGACGTGATAAAATCACGCGTTTTCAATGACCTTGGAACACCGTCGGCGCGACCGGGGAGTCCCGCCGCCCGGCCCTGAACCGGGGTTGACCGGCGTTTTTCCCGGAATCCGCAGGATTGTGCCCGGCGGGCGACGATTGACCCCGTCGACCGCAGTGGCACGCCGGACGGCCCGGACGCTCGCTGCCGGCCCCGTCGCCAACGCCTTTCCCGAAAGCTCCCAGCACCCATGCAGCAGTTCGCCAAAGAGACACTCCCGGTCAGCCTCGAAGCCGAGATGCGCCACAGCTACCTCGATTACGCGATGAGCGTGATCGTCGGGCGCGCGCTCCCGGACGTCCGCGACGGGCTGAAGCCGGTCCACCGCCGGGTGCTGTTCGCCATGCACGAGGCCAACACGGTCTGGAACCGGGCCTACGTCAAGTGCGCCCGGGTCGTTGGCGACGTGATGGGCAAGTACCACCCACACGGCGACATGGCCATCTACGACACCCTGGTGCGGATGGCGCAGGACTTCTCGCTGCGCTACCCGCTGATCGACGGCCAGGGCAATTTCGGCTCGGTCGACGGCGACAACGCCGCGGCGATGCGCTACACCGAGTGCCGGCTGCAGCGGATCGCCAACGAGCTCACCGCCGACATCGACAAGGAGACCGTCGACTTCGCGCCCAATTACGACGGCAAGGAACAGGAGCCCACGGTCCTGCCGTCGCGCCTGCCGAACCTGCTGGTCAACGGCTCGTCGGGGATCGCCGTCGGGATGGCGACCAACATCCCGCCGCACAACCTGACCGAGGTCGTCACCGCGTGCCTGGCGCTGCTCGCCCGCCCCGAAACGACGATCGACGAGCTGATCGACATCGTCCCGGCGCCCGACTTCCCGACCGCCGGCATCATCTACGGCCTTGAAGGCGTCCGCGAAGGCTACCGCACCGGCCGCGGCCGGGTGGTGATCCGCGCCCGCACCCACGTCGAGGACATCGGCAAGGGCGAGCGGCAGGCGATCATCGTCGACGAGATCCCGTACCAGGTGAACAAGGCGAACCTGCTGATCCGCATCGGCGAGCTCGTCCGCGAAAAGAAGATCGACGGCATCTCGGATCTGCGCGACGAGTCCGACAAGTCGGGCATGCGCGTGGTCATCGAGCTGAAGCGCGGCGAAATGCCCGAGATCGTGCTCAACAACCTGTACAAGCTCACCCAGTTGCAGGACAGCTTCGGGATGAACATGGTCGCGCTGGTCGACGGCCAGCCGCGCCTGCTCAACCTCAAGCAGTTCATCGAGTACTTCCTGCAGCACCGGCGCGAGATCGTCGTGCGTCGTACCCGCTACGAGCTCCGCCGTGCGCGCGAGCGCGGGCACATCCTGGAGGGCCTCGCCGTCGCGCTGTCGAACGTCGACGAGATCATCGCGCTGATCAAGGCGGCGCCCACGCCGGCCGAGGCGAAGGCCGGCCTGATGGCGCGCACCTGGCGCTCGGCGCTGGTCGAGGACATGCTGCAGCGCGCGGCGGCCGACGCGGCGCGGCCGGACGGGCTCCTGCCGCAGTACGGCTGGCAGGCGGCCGGCGGCGGCTACCGGCTGTCGGACGCGCAGGCGCAGGCGATTCTCGAGCTCCGGCTGCAGCGGTTGACCGGCCTCGAGCAGGACAAGATCTTCGGCGAGTACAAGGACGTGATGGCCCAGATCGTCGACCTCCTCGACATCCTCGCCCGGCCGGAGCGCGTGACCGCGATCATCGGCACCGAGCTGGCGGCGATCCGCGACCAGTTCGGCGACAAGCGCCGCTCCGAGATCATCGCCCAGGGCGTCGACCTGTCGCTCGAGGACCTGATCGCGCCGGAGGACATGGTGGTGACGCTGTCGCACGGCGGCTACATGAAAGCGCAGCCGGTGGCCGAGTACCGCGCGCAGAAGCGCGGCGGGCGCGGCCGCCAGGCGACGGCGACCAAGGAAGACGACTTCATCGACCGGCTGTTCATCGCCAACACGCACGACTTCATCCTCTGCTTCTCCAACCGCGGTCGCGTCTACTGGCTCAAGGTCTACAACGTGCCGCAGGGTTCGCGCATCGCCCGCGGCAAGCCGATCGTCAACCTCGTGCCGCTGGCCGAGAACGAGAAGATCACCGCGGTGCTGCCGGTCAAGGAGTTCACCGACTCGCAGTACGTGTTCATGGCCACCGCGATGGGCACGGTGAAGAAGACGCCGCTGTCGGAGTTCTCGCGGCCCCGGACCGCCGGCATCATCGCCGTCGACCTCGCCGAAGGCGACACGCTGATCGGCATCGCGTTGACCGACGGCAGCCACGACGTGATGCTGTTCAGCTCCGGCGGCAAGGCGGTGCGCTTCGACGAGAACGACGTGCGGCCGATGGGCCGCGGCGCGCACGGCGTGCACGGCATGGCGCTCGAGCCCACGCAGTCGGTGATCGCGATGCTGGTCGCCGAGGACGAGACGCAGTCGGTGCTGACCGCGACCGAGAACGGCTACGGCAAGCGCACGCCGATCGTCGAGTACACGCGCCACGGCCGCGGCACCAAGGGCATGATCGCCATCCAGCAAAGCGAGCGCAACGGCCAGGTGATCGGCGCCGCACTGGTGCGCCCCGAGGACGAGGTGATGCTGATCTCCACCGGCGGGGTGCTGATCCGCACGCCGGTGAAGTCGATCCGCGAAATGGGCCGCTCGACGCAGGGCGTCACGCTGATCAACCTCGGCGACGGCGCGACGCTGGCTGGACTCGAGCGGGTCGCCGAGGCCGAGGCCGACGACCTGCCACCCGCCGGCGACGAGGACGGTGCCCCCGCACCGGACGCGGCATGAGACATCCTGTGTCAACCCCTGGCTGTGTTGAGCAGCATTTGGGCGGCACGATGGTGGGCGGGATCGTAGGGTTTACGGTCGATCCAGGCGCGCCATATCACGCGCACCCACGCCCGCGAGAGGATGCGAATGGCGTGCGGATGATCACAGCCGCGAGCGCGGGCCTGGGCGTAGACGTGAGCCGCCCAATGGTTGGCATG
>DATIUK010000180.1:0-4418 GCA_035466885.1 Casimicrobiaceae bacterium | reverse complement strand
GATGGCGAGGACAAGCCGAACAAGAAGTACTACGATCCCCGGGCCTGGATTCGCAAGGGAGAGGAAGCCTTCAAGGCCCGCTTGAAGCAGGCGTTTGCCGACCTGAACAACCTTGGCACCCTGGCCTGACGCCCCGGCCTGGTCCGGGCTGACGCGGGCGGGCCGGCGGAGAGAAACAACGGTCGGGTGTCGCCGCGGGGCTATTGCTGCGCCGGGCGCGGGTGATGGACGTGCTCGAGGCGCAGCGAAGCCCTGACTGCCGAAGCGCTCCGCAGCTGCGTCCGGCCGCGCTGCGCTAGAACTTCTCGGGCCGCAGCACCCCGACGTCGGCGAGGTAGAGCGTGACCGCGTAGTGATCGGCATAGGCCGCCACCACGTGCGCCGCGAGACGCTCGGCGACGTCGGCGTCGCAGATGATCTTGACCTCGATCGAGCGGTCGGCCTCCCACGCGCCTTCGCGGGTGCCGCCGTGACCGCCGCCGCGAACGTCCGCGATCGTGTAACCGGTCGCGCCGACGCGCAGCGCGTCGTCGACCAGCGCCTTCTCGAGCGCGGCCTCGCAGATCAGCACCAGCAGCTTCCGGGAATGGACGCGCATTGTCAGAACCTCATGGCCTCGGCCAGCCGCAGGTAGAGCGGGATGCCCACGGTGATGTTGAAGGGGAAGGTGATACCGAGCGCGGCACCGATCGACAGTGCCGGGTTGGCCTCCGGAACGGCGATCCGCATCGCCGTCGGCGCGGCAATGTACGAGGCACTCGCCGCCATCGTGGCAAGCAGCGTGGTCCCGCCGTCGGACAGCCCCACGGCCCGCGCCACCAGCGCGCCCACGCAGGCGAACACCATGGGCACGAGGAGGCCGAACGCGATCAGGAATGGTCCCGCGCGGCGCAGGTCCCCGATTCGCCCGCCGGCGACGAGGCCCATCTCCAGCAGGAACAGCGCGAGCACGCCCTTGAACAGGTCGACGAACAGCGGCTTGACGGGCGCGATGCCATCGGGACCCGCCAGCGCGCCGATGGCGAGTCCCCCGAGCAGCAGCACGACGCTCTTGCCGAGGAACACTTCATGCGCGACGGCGCGCCAGCGGACGGAGTGCAGCGTGCCGAGGCGGGCGAGCAGGATGCCGGTGACGATCGCGGGCGTCTCCAGCAGCGCGACGAACAGCGGCATGTGTGCTTCGTAAGGGATGTCGCGCTTGGTCAGGAACGTTACGGCCACGGCGAAGGTGACGACGCTGACCGAACCGTAGTGCGCCGCGATCGACGCGGCGTCGGGCCGCGGCAGGCCGCCGCCACGGCGCAGTATCGCGTAGGCCGGCAGCGGCAGCAGGAACCCCATCGCGACGACAGCGAGCGCCTGCGTGGCGACGCTCGCGAGCGGCAGGCGGGCGAGCTCGACGCCGCCCTTCAAGCCGATCGCGAGCAGCAGGAAGATCGACAGCGTCTCGTACAGCGCGTCGGGCAGGCGAAGGTCGGACTTGGCGAGCTTCGCCAGCACCCCGAGCAGGAAGAAGAGGACGACCGGGTCCACGGCGCAACGATAGCATCGACGAGTGCGGGTCCGGCGGCGGCGGCCCCGGCGGCGTCAGGGCAGGGGAACCTCCCGGGGCCACAGCACCCACATCCGCCCCTCCTGGCGCATCCGCCCGGCCTCGCGGCCGGCGGCGTCGCCGAAGCCCCAGAAGTAGTCGGCCCGCACGGCACCGCGGATCGCGCCGCCGGTGTCCTGCGCCAGCACGAGGCGCTGCAGCGGCCGGGACGACAGCGGGAAGGTGGTCGCCAGGAACACCGGTGTTCCCAACGGCACCGACCGCGTGTCGACGGCGATCGTGCGCTCGCGCAGGAGCGGCACCCCGAGCGTGCCGATCGGGCCATCGATCGCGGCTTCGAGGCTGCCGGGGGCGGGCGGCGGGACGGCGCGGAAGAACACGTAGCTGGGGTTCTCGTTCAGCAGCGCCGGCAGCTTGTCCGGGTTGCGCCGGCCCCAGTCGCGGATGCCCTGCATCGAAGCGCGTTCCGGGGCGAGCTCGCCGCGGTCGATCAAGACCCGGCCGATCGAGCGGTAGGGGTGGCCGTTCTGGTCGGCGTAGCCCACGCGCAGCACGCTGCCGTCCGCCAGCGCGACACGGCCCGAGCCCTGGATCTCGAGAAAGAACGCCTCGACCGGATTCTCGACCCACGCGAGCTCGAGGCCGGCGACCGGGGCGCGTCCGGCGGCGATGTCGTCCCGGGTCCAGTAGGGCACCACGCGCCGCCCTTCGACGCGGCCGCGCACCCGCTTGTCCTTGAGCTCCGGGTAGAGCGATCCGAGGTCGATGGTCAGCAGGTCTTCGGGCGGGGCGAACAGCGGCACCCCGAAGCGCGCGGTCCGTGTCCGGCTGCCCGCGAGCAACGGCTCGTAGTAACCGGTGACGAGGCCGCCGTCGCGGCCGTCGGCGCCACGCACGGCGTAGGGGGTAAAATGGGTCTGGAAGAACGTGCGCACCGCTGCGGGTTGACGTGGCTCGACGGCGTTGCCGAGTTCGCAAACGCGCTGCCAGGTGGGTTGTGTGGTTGCGGCAGCGACAAGCGCCGGGCAGCCGACGCGAAACGCGGGCCACGCGGCGGCAACATCGTCGTCGGCCCAGCCGGGGAGCGTCGCCCAGTCGACGGCGACGTACTGCGCCGGCAGCGACGGGGGTGGCGCCGGGGCGGCCGGCGGTGCCGTGGTGATTTCGACGGGGACCGGGGGTGCAACCGTGGTGCAGCTCGACAACCACAGCGCGGCGGCGAGCACGGCGACGACGCGCCGCCCGGCCGGCCGGCGATGACGAGAGGGCTGCGGCGTGGGCTGGATACTGCTCGAGGCGCTGGTCGCGCTCCTGCTGGCGATCTTCATCGTGGCGTGGACCATGTGGCCGAGGAAAAGGCGGCCGCGGCCGCCGTCAGGCGGGAAGGAGCCGCACGGACCGCGATGAACCGCAGTTCCGTCGATCCGGGATCAATGCAGGACGCGCGGCACCGACAGCGTGAAGCTGCGGATCGGGGCCTCGAAGGCGGCGCCGTCCGAGGCGACCATCCGGTAGCTGCCGTGCATCGTCCCCACCGGCGTGGGCAGCGTCGCGCCGCTCGTGTACTCGAACGATTCGCCCGGCTGCAGCAATGGCTGCTGGCCGACGACGCCCTGCCCCTGCACCTCCTGGACGTGGTGCTCGCCGTCAGTGATGAACCAGTGGCGGCTGACGAGCTGCGCGGCCGTGCTTCCGGCGTTGGTGATCGTGATCGTGTAGGCGAACACGTACTGGTTGCGCGACGGGTCGGACTGCTCCGCAACGTAGCTCGCCTTCGCGTCGACCTCGATCCGGTATTTTTCGCGCCCGTCCGTCTCCACGACCTGCGCTCCCCTTCCACGATCTGGCGATTATAACGATGCCCGACTGCAAAATCGCGCCTTCGCTGCTCTCCGCCGACTTCGCCCGCCTCGGGGAGGAAGTCCGCGCGGTGATCGCCGCCGGCGCCGACCTCATCCACTTCGACGTGATGGACAACCATTACGTGCCCAACCTCACCATCGGCCCGTTGGTCTGCGAGGCGATCAAGCGGCACGCGACGGTGCCCATCGACGTCCACCTGATGGTGAAGCCGGTCGACCGGATCATCCCCGATTTCGCCAAGGCCGGGGAGGCGCTGGTGAGCTTCCACCCGGAGGCCTCTGAGCACATCGACAGGACGATCGGCCTCATCCGCGACTGCGGCTGCCGCGCCGGCCTCGTCTTCAACCCGGCGACTCCGCTCGACTGGCTCGACCACACGCTGGACAAGCTCGACCTCGTGCTGATCATGTCGGTCAACCCCGGCTTCGGCGGCCAGTCGTTCATCCCGCAGGCGCTTCCGAAGATCGAGGCGGTACGGCGGCGGATCGACGCCGTGCAGCAGCGCACCGGCCGGCCGATCCTGCTCGAGGTCGACGGTGGCATCAAGGTCGACAACATCGCCGCGGTCGCCCGCGCCGGTGCCGACACCTTCGTCGCCGGATCGGCGATCTTCGGCGCGACCGATTACAAGGCGACGATCGCCGCGATGCGCGCCGCGATCGCCGGCGCGGCGGAGGCCGGCACGTGAGCCCGACGGACCGCCCCAAGGGCGAACACCGGAGCGCGCAGCGCGAAGGTAGTCCAGTGCTCCCGACGGGCCGCCCCGAGGGCGAACACCGGAGCGCGCAGCGCGAAGGTACCCCAGTGACCGCGACCGGGGCGCCGCCGACGGCGCGGGTGTTCGACGTCGGCGCGGTGGCCTTCGACCTCGACGGCACGCTGCTCGACACCATCCACGACCTCGCCGCCGCGGTCAACGCGCTGCTGGGCGAGATGGGCTATCCGCCGTTGCCCAAGGCGGAGATCCGCGACCTCGTCGGCAAAGGCATGCAGAACCTCGTTC
>DATIUK010000179.1:0-5790 GCA_035466885.1 Casimicrobiaceae bacterium | reverse complement strand
CGATCCGGCGCTGGTCCAGTACGCAGTCAAACTCGTCGCGGCGACCCGCGACCCGGCCCGGTTCGGACTGGAGGACCTCGCGCGGTTCCTCACCTTCGGCGCGAGTCCCCGCGCGTCGATCCACCTGATCGAAGGCGCCCGCGCGCTCGGCTACCTGCGCGGCCGCAGCTACGCGCTGCCCGAGGATGTGGCGGACCTCGCCCACGACGTGCTGCGCCACCGGCTGGTGCTCTCCTACGAGGCGCTGGCGGAAGGACAGACCGCCGACGCGCTGATCGATCGCGTGCTGCAGCAGATTCCCGCGCCGCCCAAGCCGCTCGAGACCCATGTCCGGTTCCATCCCGCCGGCTGAAGCGGTCCTGCGCCGCCTCGAGTGGACGGTGATCCGGCGCCTCGACGGCGCGCTGCACGGGGATTACCGGACGCTCTTCCGCGGCTACGGGCTCGACCTCGCGGACCTGCGCGAGTACCAGTACCAGGACGACGTGCGGCACATCGACTGGAACGTCACCGCACGCCTGCAGACGCCCTACGTGCGCGAGTTCAACGAGGAGCGCGAGCTCTGCGCCTGGTTCCTGCTCGATTTCAGTCCCTCGGTCGACTTCGGTTCGCAGCGGGTGCGCAAGCGCGCCGTGTCGGTTGATTTCGTCACGGTGCTGGCCCGCCTGCTCACGCGCCACGGCAACCGTGCCGGCGCGCTCTTCTACGGCGAGCGCGTCGACACGGTGCTGCCGGCGAAGAACGGCCGCCGCCACGTGCTGCGGCTGCTGCACGAGCTCTCGGCAAGGCCCGAATTGCCACGATCGGGCGCGACCGACCTCGCGGACTTCCTGCGCACGGCGTTTGCGCTGATCCCCCGCCGCTCGCTGGTGTTCGTCCTGTCCGACTTCATCAGCACGCCGGGGTGGGGCGAGTCGCTCTCCCATCTCGCCCAGCGTCACGAGGTGATTGCGGTGCGCCTCTTCGACCCGGTCGAGATGGAGCTGCCCGACGTCGGGCTGCTGCTGATGGAGGGCGCCGAGACCGGCGAGCAGCTCTTCGTCGACACCGGCGACCGTGCCTTCCGCCAACGCTACGCGGAGGCCGCCCGGCAGCGCGAGGACGACATTCGCGGCACCTTCCAGCGCGCCGGCGTCGACGCGCTGGAGCTCGCCACCGACGACGACCTCGCCGAAGCGATCCTTCGCTTTGCGGACCTGCGCAAGCGGCGCAGCCAGCTCGCCGCGGGCGGCGGTCTGCCGCTGCACCTCGGGCGCCGGGTGGCAGCGGCCGGGGGGGCGGCGTGACCTTCCTCTGGCCGAAGCTCCTGTGGCTGCTGCTGGTGCCGCTGCTCGCGTTGTTGGCCTACGCGCTGGTCGTGCGGCGGCGGCCGGGGGCGGCCGTGCGCTACGCCGGGCTTATCGTGCCGGTGGTCGGCGGCGCGCGCTGGCGCCGCCTCCTGCCCCCGCTCCTGTTCCTGCTCGCGCTGGTGGCGATGGTGCTCGCCGTCGCGCGCCCGGCGGCGGTGATCCTGGTGCCCACACAGAACGAGGCCATCATCCTCGCCGTCGACGTCTCGGGGAGCATGCGCGCGACCGACGTGAAGCCGAGCCGGATCGTCGCCGCCCAGGAGGCCGCACGCGCTTTCGTCGCTGCCGTGCCGCGCAAGACCCGGATCGGCGTCGTGTCGTTCGCCGCGGCGGCCTCGATCGTCCAGTACCCGACCGCGAGCCGCGACGACGTGCTCGCCGCGATCGACCGCTTTCAGCTCCAGCGCGGCACCGCGATCGGCAGCGCGATCCTGGTCGCGCTCAAGGCGCTGTTCCCGGAGCAGGACTTCGACCTGCGCGGCGGTGCCGCGCCGCGCCGGCCGCAGTCGCTCGACGCACCGCGCGACGCCGATCCGAAGAAGGCCGAGGCGAAGAAGGCCGAGCCGGTGGAGCCGGGCTCCTATCGCTCGGCGGCGATCGTGCTGCTGACCGACGGCCAGGCCACCGCCGGGGCCGACCCGGTCGAGGCGACGCGACTTGCGGCCGAGCGCGGCGTGCGCATCTACACGGTGGGAATCGGCACCCCGGCCGGAGAGACGCTCAAGGTCGACGGCTGGTCGATGCGCGTCCGGCTCGACGAGGACGCGATGAAGGCGATCGCCGCGGGAACGCAGGGCGAGTACTTCGCCGCGACGAACGCGGCGGATCTGAAGAAGATCTATGAGGCCCTGTCCAGCCGCCTGCTGTTCGAGCGGCGCGAGACCGAGATCGGCGCACTGTTCGCGGCGGCGGGGGCGCTGCTGCTCGCACTGGCCGCACTGGCGTCGCAGTGGTGGTTCAACCGGATCCTGTGAGCGGGCGGCGCGGTGAGCCCGGCCGTCGCCCGGCAGCGTCCTCGGCGCCACGGCCTGCCCACCGCGCCGGCGAGCCGGGCGGACCTATAATGGCGCGGCGCTGCAGACGACACTGTCGCCGCGCCCATTCCGGAACCGCCGATGCCGCCTGACGCCGCGCTGATCACCCGAACCATGCTCGCCGACACCGGGCTTTTCGCCGGGGGCGCGCTGGTTCTGGCGCTCGTCTGCCTTGCCGCGCCGGCGGAGCGCCGCAGGGGCATCATTCCGCTGGCGGTCGTCGCCGCGGTCGGGTTGGTCGCGCTCTACGCGCTGCAACGCCTCGAGGCCGCGATCAGCCCGCCGACGCTGGGGACGATCCTGCGTGAAGTCGTGCTGGGCGTGACGGCGTTCGCCGTGATCCGGGTCTTCGCCGGCTTCACCTTCCAGGTTCTGCTCGCGCGCATCGCGGCGCCGCGGATCGTGGTCGAGCTCGTGATCGCGTTGTCGCTCGTCGGTTACGGGCTGTTCCGGCTGCACGCGCTCGGCGTCAACCTGCTGGGCATCGCGACGACGTCGGCGGTGGTCACCGGCGCGATCGCCTTCAGTGCGCAGGAGACGTTGGGCAACCTGTGGGGCGGTCTCGCGCTGCAGATGGAGCGCACCTGCCGGATCGGCGACTGGATCCGCGTCGACAACATCAGCGGCAAGGTCGTCAGCATCCGCTGGCGCTACATGGCGCTCGCCACCAACGACAACGAAACCGTGGTGATTCCGAACGCGAGCCTGATGAAGAACCGGATCACGATCCTCTGTCGGCGCGGTGAGGAGACGAGACCGTGGCGGCGTTTCATCAAGTTCGAGCTCGAGTTCGACCACCCGCCTTCGCGCGTGCTGCCGGTCGTCGACGCGGCCTTCGCCAGCGCCGACATCCCCAACATCGCCGCCGACCCGAAGCCGGCCTGCGTCTGCACCGGCTTCGGCGACAGCGGCGTCGACTACGCGGTCATCGTCTACCTCGTCGACCCGGCAGGGGAGCACTCGACCGAATCGCAGGTGCGGCTGCACCTCTTCGCTGCGCTGGCCCGCGCGGGCATGGGCATCCCGTTCCCGCGTCGCGTCGTCGAGGTGCGGCACGACGAGCGTCCGCGGCTCGAGGCGCGCGAGCGCGCGGCACGCCTCGGCGCGCTGCAGACGAGCGATCTCTTCCGGGGGCTCACCGACGACGAGCGGGCGACGCTGGTCGACGGCCTCGCGGCGTGTCCGTACGCCGGCGACGACATCATCTTCCGCAAGGGCGACGCCGCCGACTCGCTGTTCATGCTCACGCGGGGGCGGGTCGGCGTCTACGACGAGGATCCGGCGACCCGGGCGCGGGTCCGCCTGGCCGAGCTCGCGGCACCGGCGTACTTCGGCGAGATGGGCCTGCTCCTGGGTGCGCCGCGGCGGGCCACGGTGGTCGCTGCCGGCGACGTGCTCTGCTACCGGCTCGACAAGGCGAGCTTCGACTCGGTGCTCTCGGCCCGCCCGGAGCTCGTGGTCGAGCTCTCCCGGGTGCTGGCCGAACGCCAGGCGCAGAACGATGCGACGCTGCTGGCGCTGGGCGCCGAGGCGCGGTCGCAGCACGCGCAGAACCGCGCCGCCGAGCTCGTGCGCAAGATCCGCGAGTTCTTCAAGCTCCGCTGACGCGGGCGGCGACGACTTCCTCGCGCGTCAGCAGGAACACGCTGTCGGCCGACGAGCCGGTGTCGAGCCAGACGAAGGGTGTACGCGGCCAGGTGAACTCCACGGCGTCGCGGTTGTGCCCGATCTCGACCACGAGGAGGCCGCAGGGCGCGAGGAACCGCGGCGCCTCGCGCATGATCGTGCGCACCGCGTCGAGCCCGTCGTCGCCGCCGGCGAGGGCCAGCGCCGGCTCGTGCCGGTATTCGGCCGGCAGCTCGTCCATCGCCCGCGCGGTCACGTAGGGCGGGTTGCTGACGATGAGGTCGTAGTTCTTGTCGGGCAGGTTGCGGAAGAGGTCCGAACGCAGCAGGTTGATCCGGTCGGCGAGACCGTAGTCGCTGACGTTGCGCTGCGCCACCGCGAGCGCGTCGGACGAGATGTCGACGGCGTCGACGTCGGCGGCCGGGAACGCGTGCGCGAGCAGGATCGCGAGGCAGCCCGAGCCGGTGCAAAGGTCGAGCACCGACACGACCTTCGACGCGTCGCCGACGTAGGCGGCGAGGCCGTCCGGCAGCAGGTCGGCGATGAACGAGCGCGGGATGATCACCCGCTCGTCGACGTAGAACCGGAACTCGCCGAGCCAGGCCTCGCGGGTCAGGTAGGCGGCGGGGATCCGCTGGTCGATTCGGCGCTGGAAGAGCTGCGCCAGCTGCTGCCGCTCGGCGTGCGTCAGGCGCGCGTCGAGAAACGGCTCCAGGCGCTCGAGCGGCAGGTGCAGCGAGTGCAGCAGCAGGTACGCCGCCTCGTCGTAGGCGTTCGCCGAACCGTGCCCGAAGGCGAGCTTCGCCTCGCCGAAGCGGGTGACCGCGAAGCGAAGCCAGTCGCGCAGCGTCTCGAGGTCGTGGACCGCGTCGGTGCTCATCATGCAGTTCCCCGCAGCAGCAGGCGCTCGAGCAGCCCCCGGTAGATCGCCGAGAGCTGCACGAGGTCGGCGGCGCGCACGCGCTCGTTGATCTGGTGGATCGTGGCGTTCACCGGTCCCAACTCGACGACCTCGTCGCTGATCGCCGCCAGAAAGCGGCCGTCCGAGGTGCCGCCGGTGCAGGAGAGCTCGGGCTCGCGGCCGGCGACCGCGCGGATGGACGCGGCGGCCATCTCGACCAGCCGGCCGCGCGGCGTGAGGTACGCATCGCCCCAGCCGGTCCAGGCGAGCCGGTACGAAAGGCCGTGCCGGCGCAATACCGCCTCGAAGCGCTGCTGCAGCGACTCCCGGCTGCTCGCGGTCCCGTGGCGGAAATTGAAGTCGACTTCGAGCGTGCCGGGGATCACGTTGGTGGCGCCGGTGCCGGCCTGGATGTTCGAGCATTGCCAGGTCGTCGGCGGGAAGTACTCGTTGCCGGCGTCCCACTCGGTGGCGGCGAGCTCGGCAATCACCGGTGCCACGAGGTGGATCGGGTTGCGGGCGAGGTGCGGGTAGGCGATGTGGCCCTGCACGCCCTCGACGATCAGCCGGCCCGACAGCGAGCCGCGGCGGCCGTTCTTGAGCATGTCGCCCAGCGCCTCCACCGACGACGGTTCGCCGACGACGCAGTAGTCGATGCGGGTTCCGGCCGCGGCGAGGCGCTCGACGACGCGGACGGTGCCGTCGACCGCCGGGCCTTCTTCGTCGGAGGTGAGGAGCAGGGCGAGCGAGCCGGGCGCGGACGGGTGCGTGGCGACGAAGGCCTCGATGGCGGTGACGACGGCCGCCAGCGAGCCCTTCATGTCCGCGGCGCCGCGTCCGCAGAGCCAGCCGTCGACGAGCGTCGGGGCGAACGGCGGCG
>DATIUK010000178.1:0-8426 GCA_035466885.1 Casimicrobiaceae bacterium | reverse complement strand
TGGCGGTGTCCCCTGCGGTGCTGATTCCGCGACCGGAGACCGAGACGCTGGTCGAGTGTGCGCTCGCACGTCTGCCGCACAACGGGTCGCCGCGGGTGCTCGACCTCGGCACGGGGTCGGGGGCGATCGCGCTGGCGATCGCGCACGCGCGGCCCGAGGCCCGCGTCTACGCCTGCGATGCGAGCGCCGAGGCGGTCGCGCTGGCGCACGCCAACGCGCAGCGGCTGGGCCTGCGCAACCTGCGCTTCTTTGTCGCCGACTGGTACGCGGGCGTGCCCGAGCTGCCGTTCGACGCGATCGTCGCCAACCCGCCGTACATCGCCGCCGGCGACCCGCACCTTGCCGCGGGCGACCTGCGCTTCGAGCCCGCGCAGGCGCTCTCGCCGGGGGGCGACGGGCTGGCTGCGCTGCGGGTGATCGTCGCCGGCGCGCCGGCGCGCCTCGCTCCCGGCGGCATCCTCGCCGTCGAGCACGGGTTCGACCAGCCGGGGCCGGTGCGCGCGATGTTCGGCGACGCCGGGTTCCTCGCCGTGGTGACGCACGCGGACCTCGCGGGACACGCGCGGGTGACCAGCGGCGACGCGCGCGGCTAGCGCGAAGGTCAGCGCTCGCCCGTGTCGGACGTGCCCGGTGCGCGGTCCGCCGCGGCCGGCCCCGGTGCCTTTGGTGCGGGCTTTTCCGGCAGCAGCGGCGCGGCGCGGCGGCCGTCGAGGAGGTGCGTGATGCCGAGCCAGGGATGCCGCAGCAGCATCCGCGGGCCGGCGTAGCGCATGACCACGCGTACCTCCTCGCGCTTGTCGGCGGTGTAGCAGTGGACCGTGCAGTTGGTGCAGGTCGGCTTGGCGTCGCCGAACACGCAGCGCTCCAGCCGGCGCGCCGCGTAGTCCATGAGCTCGGCGCAGCGCGGGCACAGCGGGTCCGGGCTGCCGTGGTGGTCGCGGCAGTGCATCTCCACCATCACGCGGATCGTCTTCAGCTCGCGCGCGCGGCGGACAAAGCGCTTGTCGGTGACGAAGGCGGTGGTCTTGGCGGTCATGGCGCTGGCGGCCGGCGGGAGTGCGCGGGACGCACAGGATCCCGTACGCGTCGGGCGGCTGCCATGATGTGCGTCAATTCGGCGCCGGACAAGACCATGGCCACTGCAGCCCGGTGCAGCGGCCCCGGGGGCGCAGGCCCGGTCAGCCGACCACGGGCGGTGGCGCCACGCCGAGCTTCGCGCTCCACGGCAGCAGCGCCGGCAGGATCGACGGGTAGAGCGCGACCCCGAGCTGGCGCTGCTCGCGCAGGCGCCGCATGCCTGCCTCACCGGGGACGCGCACGCGGTCGACGCCCGGCCGCGGGCGCGACGCGTGGCTCGCCTCGACCATCCGGTCCATCTGCCGGCGGAAACCGGCGTCGCCGCCGAACGCCGCCGGGTCGATCGCCTGGACGAAGACCGTCGCGCCCCAGCCCTCCGGCGGGTCGGCGCGTCCGGCGCCGGCGAGTCCGGCCGTCAGCGCCTCGATCATCAGCGCGAGGCCGAAGCCCTTGTAGCCCGCATCGAGCCCGCCCAGTGGCAGCAGCGCACCCTTGGGGTCGGCGAACACGACGTTGGGATCGTCGGTGGCGTGGCCCTCGGCGTCGATGACCCAGGGGCCGGGGAGTCTCTCGCCGGCATCGCGCCGCTGGCGGATGAAGCCCATGCTGGTGATCGACGTCGACACGTCGACCAGGATCGGGTCGCCCGAGGTCGGGATGCCGATGGCGATCGGGTTGGGCGTGACGATCGGCGTGATGCCGCCGTGCGGCACGACCGCGGCGAGGATCGGGTCCGAGCTCTGCACGATGCCGACCATTCCCTGCTCCGTGGCGTGCAGCAGGTACGCAGCCAGGCAGGCGATGTGGTGCGAGCGTCGGATCACCACGGTCCCGCTGCCGTGGGTGCGCGCCATGGCCATCGTCGCGTCCATCGCGCGCATCGTGAGCCACGGGCCCGGCAGGCGGCCGCCGTCCCAGAGCTCCGCCGCCGGGCGCGCGTTCTGCACCCTGGGCTCGCCGGTCGCGGTCATCGTGCCCTTCTCGAGCTCGCCGAGGTAGGGCGCGAGCAACCCGAGTCCGTGCGTCGTGTGCCCGAGGAGGTCGCCGGTGACCAGCACGTCGGCGACGGTGGCGGCGATGTCGTCGCGCACGCCGACCCGGCGCAGGAGACCGTTGGCAAAGGCGACGAGTTCCGGGGCGGCGTAGCGGGGCGGCTGCATGGGGTTGCCTTCGTGCGGCGCACTCCGGTATCCGCCCTGCGGAGGGCCCTGCGGGCGCACGGGAGTGCCTTTGCGCCGCGGGCTGCGGCCAACCGCGCGGGCGGCCCGTCGCGCTCGCGGCGGCGGACGGCGAACACGCCGGTTGACGGCAGGCGGTGATTCTCGGACGATTCTACCTCACCGTCGCCGTGCCGCCGCTGCGGCGCTGCGCCCCTCCACTCCTCCCGCCCCGACTCCTTGCTGCCCTCGTCGCTGACGGTCAGTGTCGTCACCTACCGGCCCGACGTGGTGCTGCTCGAGCGCTGCCTGCGCATGCTCGCGCTGGCGATCGGCGCCGCGCGCGAGGTGGGCGCGATCCGCAGCGTCGCGATCGCGCTGATCGACAACAGCGAGGACCGCGCGGTCGCCGCCGAGGTGATCGAGCTCGGCCGGACGCGCTTCGCCGACTCCGGAATCCAGGTGCACTACCTGCACGGCCACGCGAACATCGGCTACGGCACCGCGCACAACCTGGCCCTCCACGGCACCGGCGCCGACTACCAGCTGGTGCTCAACCCCGACGTCGAGCTCGCCCCCGATGCGCTCGCCAATGCGGTGCGCTGGCTCGACACACAGGTCGACGTCGGCGCGCTGGCGCCGGCAGTGAAGAACGCGCGTGGCGAACCCGAGTACCTGTGCAAGCGCTATCCGGCGGTGTTCGACCTGCTGCTGCGCGGCTTCGCGCCGGGCTTCGTGCGCCGGCTGTTCCGGGATCGGCTCGATCGCTACGAGCTGCGCGACCGCATCGATCCCGATGGCGACGAACCGGTGCTCGACGTTCCGATCCTGTCGGGCGCCTGCATGCTGGTGAAGCGGATTCCGATCGACGTCACCGGCGGCTTCGACCCGAAATTCTTCCTCTATTTCGAGGACTTCGACTGGAGCGTGCGGCTCGCCCGGGTGACGCGGACCGCGTGGCTGCCCGGCTTTCGCGCCGTTCACCACGGGGGCGGCGCCGCGCGCAAGGGCTTCGACCACATCCGCCTGTTCGTCCGGAGCGGCCTCCGGTTCTACCGCAAGCATGGCTGGCGCTGGTTCTGATCGTCCTGGCGAAGGCGCGCGACCGGTCGTGGTGACCGGCGCCGGGGGCTTCATCGGCCGCGCGCTGTGCGCGCACTGGCAGGCGACCGGACGGCCTTTCCGCGCCGTCGTGCGACGCCTTCCTGCCGGCGCGCAGCCGCCAGCGCAGCTGCAGGCCTGCGCCGACCTCGCGGGCGCCAGCGACGCGGAACTCGATGCGCTGGTCGCAGGCGCCGCGGCGATCGTCCACCTGGCCGGGCGCGCGCACGTGATGGTCGAGGTGGCGGCCGATCCGGCCGCGGCGTACCGCAGTGCGAACGTCGAGGCCACGTTGCGCCTCGCGCGTGCGGCCGTGCGGGCGGGCGTCGCGCGCTTCGTGTTCGCGAGCAGCATCAAGGTCAACGGCGAGGCGACCATGCCCGGACGGCCGTTCGGCCCCGCCGACGCGCCGGCACCGGCGGACGACTACGCCCGCTCCAAGCTCGCGGCCGAGGAGGGGCTGGCCGCCGTCGCCGCGGGCACCGCGCTCGCCCCCATCGTGCTCCGCCTGCCGCTTGTCTACGGGCCGGGCGTAGGGGCCAATTTCCTCGCCCTCGTCGACGCCGTCGCGCGGCGACGCGTCCTGCCGCTGGGCGCGGTCCGGGCGAAGCGCAGCCTGCTCTACATCGGCAATCTCGCCGCTGCCGTCGACGCGGTGCTCGATGCGCCGGTCGCAGCCGTCGGCGTCCACTGCGTCGCCGACGCGCCGGCGGTGGCCGTTCCAGACATCGTCCGGGCGATCGCCGGCGCGCTGGGCGTCGAGGCAAGGCTGCCCGCCGTGCCGGTCCCGCTGCTCGTGCTCGCGGGGCGGCTCGCCGGACGCGGCGACGCGATCCGGCGGCTCGTCACAGCGCTCGAGGTCGACGCCAGCGGATTCCGCGCGGCGACCGGCTGGGTGCCTGCGGCGACGCTGGAAGAGGGTCTCGCCGCCACCGCGCGCTGGTGGCGCCGCCGCCACGCGCTGTGAGAAGGGCCGATCCGGGACGCCGCTATAATCGCCGCCATCCACTCCTGAAAGAACCACAATGACATCGCGTCCTTCCGGCCGACGAGCCGACGAGCTCCGCCCGCTGCGCATCACCCGGCAGTTCACCAAGCACGCCGAGGGCTCGGTGCTGATCGAGGCCGGCGACACGACGGTCCTGTGCACGGCGAGCGTCGAGGAGGGCGTGCCGTCGTTCCTCAAGGGCCAGGGGCAGGGCTGGCTCACGGCCGAATACGGGATGCTGCCGCGGGCGACCAACACGCGCTCGCGGCGCGAAGCGGCGGATGGCCGGCAGTCAGGGCGCACGCAGGAGATCCAGCGCCTGATCGGCCGCTCGCTGCGCGCGGTCACCGATCTCTCCGCGCTGGGCGAGCGGACGCTGCGCATCGACTGCGACGTGCTGCAGGCCGACGGCGGGACGCGCTGCGCGGCGATCACCGGCGCCTGCGTCGCTGTCGCCGACGCGATCGCCTGGTGCAAGTCGCAGGGCGGGGTCACCGGCGAGCCGCTGAAGGACTTCGTCGCCGCCGTCTCGGTGGGGATGGTCGACGGCGTGGCGGTGCTCGACCTCGACTACGCCGAGGACCACGTCTGCGACACCGACATGAACGTGGTGATGACCGGGATCGGCCGCTTTGTCGAGATCCAGGGCACCGCCGAGGGTGACCCGTTCTCGAACGCGGAGATGAATACCATGGTTGCGCTGGCCGAGAAGGGCATCGAGCACCTGATCGCCGCGCAGATGCAGGCGCTGGGCGCGCTGCCCAAGTGAGCCCGCCGGGCCGTCCCAAGGGCGAACACCGGAGCGCGCAGCGCGAAGGCAGCCCATCGAGGCCGAGGTCGGCGCGCGGCGAGTCGAGACGGCGATGAACGACTTCCCGCGCCTCGTGCTCGCTTCCGGCAACGAAGGCAAGCTGCGCGAGTTCCGCCGCCTGCTCTCGCCGCTGGGCACCGAGGTGATCGCTCAGTCAGAATTGAACATCCCCGAGGCGCCCGAGCCGCACGTCACCTTTGTCGAGAACGCGCTCGCCAAGGCGCGGCACGCGAGTGCGCTCGCCCGCCTGCCGGCGCTGGCCGACGACTCCGGCGTCTGCGTTCGCGCGCTCGCCGGCGCGCCCGGCGTGCAAAGCGCGCGCTACGCCGGCGAGCCGCGCTCCGACGCGCGCAACAACGCGAAGCTCCTCGCCGAACTCGCCGGCGTCGCCGACCGCCGCGCGCATTATGTCTGCGTACTGGTGCTGGTGCGCCACGCCGAGGATCCCGAACCGGTGATCGCCGAGGGCGCGTGGCACGGCCGCATCATCGACACGCCGCGCGGCACCGGCGGCTTCGGCTACGACCCGCATTTCCTCGACGAGGCGACGGGGCTAACCGGTGCGGAAATGCCGCTCGCGCAGAAGAACCTCGTCTCGCACCGCGGCAAGGCGCTGCGCGCGCTGCTTGAGCGCCTGCGGGAAGAATGAAATCCGTTGCGCCAGTTGCAGTGGCCGCCGCGACGTCTGCGCAGCCGCGCTTCGCCGCGCTGCCGCCGCTGGCGCTGTACGTGCACATCCCGTGGTGCCTGAAGAAGTGCCCGTACTGCGACTTCAATTCCCACGCGATTCGTGGCGACCCCGAACCCGAACGCTACGTCGACGCGCTGCTCGCCGACCTCGAGTCTGCGCTGCCGGCGATCTGGGGCCGCAAGGTGGTGTCGGTGTTCATCGGCGGCGGCACGCCGAGCGTGTTTCCCGCCGCGGCGATCGACGCGCTCGTCGCCGGCATTCGCGCGCGGGTCCCGCTGCTGCCCGATGCGGAGGTGACGCTGGAGGCGAACCCCGGGACCTTCGAACGCGAGCGCTTCGCCGGCTTTCGTGCCGCCGGCGTCAACCGGCTGTCGCTGGGCATCCAGAGCTTCGACGACGCCCAGCTCGCGGCGCTGGGCCGCGTCCACGACGCGCTGGAGGCGCAGCGCGCGGCCGAGGCGGCCGTGGCGATCTTCGGCAACGTGAACCTCGACCTCATGTACGCGCTGCCGGGTCAGACGGAGGAGGCGGCGCGCGCAGACCTCGCAACGGCGCTCTCGTTCGCGCCGCCGCACCTCTCCTTCTACCACCTGACGCTCGAGCCCAACACGCTGTTTCACCGCCACCCGCCGGTGCTGCCCGACGAGGACACGGTGGCCGCGATCGACGATGCGGTCGAGGCGACGCTCGCCGCCGCCGGCTACGTCCACTACGAGACGTCCGCGCACGCCAAGCCCGGCCACGAGTGTCGGCACAACCTCAATTACTGGCAGTTCGGCGATTACCTCGGCATCGGCGCCGGCGCGCACTCCAAGCTCTCGTTTCCCGACGGCATCCGGCGCGAGCTGCGCCACAAGCAGCCGCGCCGTTACCTCGAGGGGGTCGCCGCCGGCGCGCCGCTGCAGGAGACCACCGCGGTGACGCGCGACGACGTGGGCTTCGAGTTCATGCTGAACGCGCTGCGTCTCGATGCCGGCGTGCCGTCGTCGCTGTTCGCCGAGCGGACCGGGTTTCCGCTGGCGGCGATCGCGAACGAGCTCGCCGAGGCGACGGCGCGCGGCCTGCTCGAGGCCGATCCGACGACGCTCAAGCCGACGCCGCTCGGCCGCCGGTTCCTCAACGACTTGCAGGCGCTTTTCCTGCGCGAGCGCGCAGCGTGAAGGCAGTCCAGTGACCGACGCTCCGCTGCACCGGCTGGGTCTGCGCGAAGCGAGCGCAGCCCTCGCAGCGGGCGCGGCGACCGCGCGCGAGCTCGCCGAATCCTCGCTCGCCCGCATCGCCGCCACCGACGCGCGGATCGAGGCGTGGGCACACCTCGAACCGGACGCGGTGCGCGCCGCCGCCGACGGCAGCGATGCAATCCAACCCGCCGAGCGCGGGCCGCTGCGCGGCATCGGCATCGGCGTGAAGGACGTCATCGCCACCGCCGACATGCCGACGCAGATGGGCTCGCCGGTGCACGCGGGTCACCAGCCGGTCGCCGACGCCGCGTGCGTCGCGCGCCTGAAGGCCGCCGGCGCCTACGTGTTCGGCAAGACGGTGACGACGGCCTACGCGTTCCTCGATCCGGGCAAGACGCGCAATCCGTGGCATTACGCGCACACGCCGGGCGGCTCGTCGTCGGGGTCGGCGGCGGCCGTTGCCGCGCTGCACGTCGCCGGGGCGCTGGGCACGCAGACCAACGGCTCGCTGATCCGGCCGGCCGCGTACTGCGGCGTCGTCGGGTACAAGCCGACGCGCGGGGTCATATCGCTCGACGGCGTCCACATCTTCAGCCAGACGCTCGACCAGGTGGGGGTGTTCACCCGCAGCGTCGCCGACGCGGCGCTGCTCGCGCAGGTGGTGGCCAGTCCGGGTGCCGTCGCGTCCGGGCTCGTCGTTCCGGCGCGCGCGCCGCGCTTCGCCTATCTGGCGCAGTTTCCCTGGGTCCGCCTCGACTGCCACGACGACGACAAGATCGAAGCCGCGGCGACGCGGCTGCGGCGTCGCGCCGAGGTGGTGCCGGTCGAGCTGCCCGGTGAGTGGCGCACGGCCGACCGGATCCACCGCACGATCATGCTGTTCGAGGCCGCGCGCAACCTGGGGCCGCTGCAGGACCGCGAGCGCACCCGGCTGTCGCCGAAGCTCAACGCGGCGCTGGACGAAGGGCGCACGATCGGCGCCGCCGAGTACGAGACCGCGCTCCGCCTGCGCGAGCGCGCGATCGCCGAGCTCGCGCAGTGGCTGCGCGGCTACGACGCGGTGCTGGCACCGCCGGCGCCCTCCGCGGCCCCCGCGGGACTCGGGTCCACCGGCGACCCTGCGTGCTGTACGCTGTGGTCGTTGCTGGGGTTCCCGGCGCTGTCGCTGCCTACCGGCTGGAACCGGGCCGGCCTGCCGCTCGGGCTGCAGCTCGCAGCACCCGCCGGCCACGACGATCGCCTGCTGCGCGCGGCCGCGTGGTGCGAGGCGGCATTCGCGTTCGCGCCAAGGCCCTTGCCGCTCACCTGATCCCCCGTTCCCGTCCCATGAAGCGCGCCAAGAAGCACCTGCCACCGACTGTGCCGCCCCCGCGCAACCCGGTCGCCCGCTCGCCGCTGCTCGCCAAGGGCGGCGCGCACG